>JBDGTP010000048.1:0-26765 GCA_042216725.1 Haloplanus sp. | reverse complement strand
TCGAGCGTCGGCACCTCGACGGTGTCGCCGAACGTCGCCTGCGGGAAGGAGATGGGATGCTGGTAGTAGAGGTCGTCGCCGTCGCGGTCGAAGTCGGGGTGGTCGGCGACCGACACCTCGATCAGGAGGTCGCCGTTCGGCCCCCGGTTCGGCCCCGGTGCGCCCTCGCCCTCCATCCGGAGGGTCTGCCCGTCGCGGATGCCCGCCGGAATCTCGACGGAGAGCGTGGCTTCGTCCCGGATCTGTCCCTCGCCGCTACAGGTCGAACACGTCTCGCTGAAGACGGTGCCCTCGCCGTCACACCGGCGACAGGTACTCGTCTGTTGCATCCGCCCGAACGGCGTCTGTTGAACCTGCGTGGTCTGCCCGCGCCCGTCACAGTTCGGACAGGTTCGGGCGTCGGCATCGGACGGGTGGCCCGCACCGTCGCAGTCCGGGCACCGCGTCGGTCGGGTGACGGTGAACTCGCGTTCGACGCCCTCGAACGCCTCCTCCAGGTCGAGTTCGAGCGACGTGCGCAGATCCTGTCCCTGCCGGGGGCGGTTCCCACCGCCACGACCGCCACCGCCGCCACCGAAGAACTGCTCGAAGATGTCTTCGAACCCGCCACCACCGCCCGCGCCGCCGAACGGGTTGCCACGGGCGCCGCCCGCACCGGCGCCACCACCGTCGAACCCGCCGCGCTTCTCCGCCTGTTCGAACTGCTCGTGGCCCATCCGGTCGTACGCCTGCCGTTTCTCCTCGTCGGTGAGGACCTCCTTTGCCTTCTTTACCTTCTTGAACTTCTCCTCGGCGTCGGGGTCGTCGCTCACGTCGGGGTGGTACTCGGACGCCTTCTTTCGGTACGCCTGTTTGATCTCGTCTTCGGTGGCGTCCCGGGACACCCCGAGCACGTCGTAGAAGTCCTCTGTCATCAGTTATTCCGTGTTACTGGCCCTACCTATTTGAAAAACGTGGCTCGGCGACGTTACTCGTCGTCTTCGTCGTCTTTCTCCTCGAAGTCGGCGTCGACGTACTCGCCGTCGCCATCGGCGGCGCCGGGGTCGGCACCCGCGCCCGCACCGGGGCCAGCGCCGCCCATATCGCCCATTCCGCCCGGCCCGGCGCCGGCACCGGCACCGCCGGCCCCGGCCTGGGCTTGCTGGGCTTGCTCCTGGTACATCTGCTTGCCGATCTCCTGGAGTTCGGTCGACAGCGCCTCGGTCGCCGACTCGATCTCCTCGGTGTCGGCATCGTCGTTCTCCAGTACGGCCTCGACCTCACTGATGGCGTCCTCGATGGACGCCACGAGGTCGTCGTCGACCTCCTCCTCGTTCTCTTCGAGCAGGGTTTCGGCCCGCTGGATCGCGCTCTCGGCCTCGTTGCGCGCTTCGATCCGCTCGCGGCGCTTCTGGTCTTCCTCGGCGTGTTCCTCTGCCTCTTCTTGCATCTGCTCGATCTCCTCGTCCGAGAGGCCGGCGCCGCCCTCGATGGTGATGGACTCGGCGTTGCCCGAGCCCTTGTCCTCGGCCTCGACGTTCACGATGCCGTCGGCGTCGATGTAGAAACTGACCTCGATCTGGGGCGTGCCGGCGGGGGCGGGCGGGATGCCCGTGAGCTGGAACTCGCCGAGCAGTTCGTTCTCCTCGGCGATCTCGCGCTCGCCCTGGAAGACGCGGATCTGGACCTGCGTCTGGTTGGCCTGGGCGGTCGTGAACACCTTCGACTCCTCGGTCGGGATGGTGGTGTTCTTGTCGATCAGGCGCTCGAACAGCCCGCCCTTGACCTCGACGCCGAGCGACAGGGGCGTCACGTCGAGCAGGACGATGTCGTCGACGTCGCCCGAGAGGACCCCGCCCTGGATGGCCGCGCCCAGCGCCACGGCCTCGTCGGGGTTGACGTTCTTCTTGGGCTCCTGGCCGGTCATCTCCTCGACTTTCTCCTGGACCTGGGGCATGCGCGTCGACCCGCCGACGAGGATCACCTCGTCGATGTCGCTCTCGTCGTAGCCCGCGTCGGAGAGGGCCTGCTCGGTCGGGCCGACCGTCCGCTCGAGGAGGTCCTCGGTCAGCGACTCGAAGGTCGCCCGCGTCAGGCTCTCCTCGAGGTCGAGTGGCCCGTCGTCCGTGGTCGCGATGAACGGGAGGTTGATGCGGGTCTCCTTGCGCGAGGAGAGCTCGATCTTGGCCTCCTCGGCGGCGTCTTTCAGCCGCTGGAGGGCCTGGCGGTCCTCGCGCAGGTCGATGCCGTGCTCCTCCGCGAAGGAGTCGGCCAGGTAGTCGATGATGGCCTCGTCCCAGTCGTCGCCGCCGAGGTCGTTGTCGCCGTTGGTGGCGACGACCTCGTAGACGCCGCCGCCGAGGTCGAGGATGGACACGTCGAACGTCCCGCCGCCGAGGTCGTAGACGAGGACGGTCTGGTCGGACTCGTCGTCGAGGCCGTACGCCATCGACGCCGCAGTCGGCTCGTTGACGATGCGTTCGACCTCGAAGCCGGCGATTTCGCCGGCGTCCTTGGTCGCCTGTCGCTGGCGGTCGTTGAAGTACGCGGGTACCGTGATGACGGCTTTCTCGACCTCGTCGCCGAGATACTCCTCGGCGTCGCGTTTGATCTTCTGGAGGATCATCGCCGAAATCTGCTCGGGCGTGTACTCGTCGTCGTCGACTTCGACGGTGTAGTCCTCCTCACCCATGTGGCGCTTGATCGACTGGATCGTGCGCTCGGGGTTCTGGACGGCCTGGTTCTTCGCCGGCTTGCCGACGAGACGCTCGTCGTCGTCCGTGAACGCGACGACCGACGGCGTGGTTCGGTCACCCTCGCCGTTCACGATGATCTCCGGATCGCCCCCCTCCATGACCGCGAACGCGCTGTTCGTGGTTCCGAGGTCGATTCCAAGAATCTTGTTGCTCGCCATCTTGTCCGTGAATACCGGTTTACGTCGGTTAAAGGTTACTAGACGGGCCGAGCCGCAGCCGCCAACTGGGTCACCTCCGTCCGTCGATTTTGGCGACCCGAGCCTTTCCGCACCGGCACCTTTTATGTAGAACTGCAATCCACCCGCCGAACTCGCCGCGGTCAGGTGTCGTCGCTGACCGTCACCTGGGCTTCCTGGATGACCGCCCCGGCCATCTCGTAGCCCGGACGATACACGTCGGCCACGGTTCCTTCGGGCTGATCGCTCTCGACGCGCATCATCACCTGGTGGCGGGTCGGATCCACCTCGTCGCCCGGCTCGGGGTTGATCGGCGTCACGTCTTCGGATTCGAGGACGCGGTCGAACGCCTCCAGCGTGGCCTCGACGCCGTCGCGAATGTCGGCATCCTCGTCCTGGTCGAGGGCCCGGACGAGGTCATCACGCACCGGCACCAGCCGGGTTACGAAGTCCTCGGTGGCGCGCTCTTTGATCTCCTCCTGGCGCTTCTTGGCGCGTTTCTTGTAGTTCTGGAAGTCGGCCTGCTTGCGTTTCAGTTTGGATTCGAGATCCTCGATGCGGGCCTCCTTCTCGGACAGGTGGCCTTCGAGTTCCTCGATCCGATCCTCGAGGTTCTCGACGGCCGCGCCGAGTTCCGCGTCGTGTTCCCGAACGCGGTCGGCGAGGTCGGCCGGATCGTCGTCCGCCGCGCTCTCGTCGCCGCCAGGAGTGTCGTCGGTCGACTCCGTCCCGTCGGCCGCATCCTCGTGCATAGTCGAAGGAAGCGCCTCGGATCGCTTAAGACTTGCAGAACGCGGCCAAGGGGAAGGCACAAATCCGCGCCGACACGATGGGGTGCATGGTCACGTTCCTCGCCGGCGGGACGGGCACGCCGAAACTCCTCGACGGCGTCGACGCCGCCTTCGACCCCGACGCCGTCACAGTCGTCGCCAACACCGGCGACGACGTGGAACTCGGCGGCCTCTTGGTCTGTCCCGACCTCGACACCGTCCTCTTTCAGGGAGGTGAGGTACTCGACCGCGAGACGTGGTGGGGGATCGACGGCGACACGACCGCGACACACGACGAACTCCGGTCGCTCGCCTCGGCCGCAGACCTCGATACCGGCCCGCGATACCTCCCACCCGACCGGCAGACCGCGGGGCGCCGACTCGCTCGCTGGCGCCGGTTCTCGGCCGTCGGGGAGTTCCTGGAGATCGGCGACCGCGACCGGGCCGTCCACCTCACCCGCACGAGCCTCCTCGACGAGGGCCACACCCTCACCGAGACGACCCGGATTCTCGCCGACATCTTCGACCTCGACGTCGACCTCCTGCCGATGAGCGACGACCCCGTGGCGACCATCGTCCACACCGACGAGGGGGCGATGCACTTCCAGGCGTTCTGGGTCGCCCACCGGGCCGCCCCCGCGGTCGAAGACGTGGAGTTCCGGGGTGCGAAGACCGCCGAACCGACTCCAGCCGTCCAGGACGCCCTCGACGACCCCGTGGTGATCGGCCCGTCCAATCCGGTGACGAGCATCGGGCCGATCCGCGCGCTCGACGGCGTCGAGGAAGCCCTCGATTCGACGCCGGTCGTCGCCGTCTCGCCGTTTGTCGAGGACGACGTGTTCTCCGGCCCCGCCGCCGCGCTCATGCGCGGCGTCGGTCGCGACCCCTCGACCGCTGGCGTCGCCGAGGCCTACCCGTTCGTCGACGCGTTCGTCCTCGACGCCGCCGACGGGACGAAGCTCGACCGCCCGGTCGTCCGAACCGACACCCGGATCGACGGCCCCGCCGACGCCGAACGTGTCGTCCGGGCCGTCCGCGACGCCCTCGCGGAGGTGACCTGACGATGCTCGCCCTCGCCAGCCTCAGTGGCGCGGCCGACGCCGAGTGGGCACGAACCGGCGCCTCCCACGCCGACCTCGCCCTCCTCGGCGGCATCGCCCTCGACGCCGACTCGCGGGCGGCCGCTCGCGAGTTGGTCGCTCGCGGCCGCGACGAGTTCCTCCCCGGCGATCCCCTGACCTTTATCGACCGCCACCTTGCCGCTCTCGACGACGCGCCGATCCGGGCCGGGATGAACGTCCGGAGTACGACCCTCGATCCGGTTCGTGAGGCCGCCGAAATCTGTGCTGCCCACGACGCGGTCGTCGAGATCAACGCCCACTGCCGTCAGGACGAACTCTGTGCCGTCGGCTGTGGCGAGACATTGCTCCGGGACGTGGATCGACTGGAACGGTACGTCGCCGCCGCGAGCGAGACGGGGGCGACCGTGAGCGTGAAAGTCCGGGCCGACGTGTCGGGCGTCGACCTCCCCGCCACGGCACGCCGACTCGCCGCCGCGGGCGCCGACGCCATCCACGTCGACGCGATGGACTCCGAACCCGTCGTCGCGGCCGTCGCCGCCGCCGCGCCCGACGCCTTCCTCCTCGCCAACAACGGCGTCCGTGACCGGCGCACGGCGTGGGAGTACCTCGCCTACGGCGCCGACGGCGTCAGCGTCGGACGGCCGAGCGACGACCCGGCCGTCCTCCGACGGGTCGCCGCGGCGGTCGACGACTGGGAACGGCGAGCGACGGCGGGGACGGGCGCCCCCGCCGACTCCGACGCGGAGGTGCCGAGATGACCGACCACCCCCGTCCCCACATGACGCCGGTCGATCACGCCGAACTCGCCCTGTTGCTAGAGGTGTCCAGTACGCCCAAACCGGGCAACGTCGACCGTCACCGCGACCACGCCGACCTCCGGTTCGAACAGTTCCTCGCGGGCGCAGTGGGGGCGCGCCCCGGCCTCCGGATGGCGGCGGGCGCGGGAGCCGACGCCGACGGCCTCCCACCCCTCGGTGACGCCTTCGAGCAGGCGGTTCGGGGCATGAGCCAGCAGGAAGGCGGCAACACCCAGTTCGGCTGTCTCCTCCTCCTCGTTCCGCTGGTTCGGGCGGCCGCGACGGGGCAACTCTCGTCCGAGGGCGTCTCCGCCGTCACCGAGGCGACGACCGTCGAGGATGCTGCGGGCTTCTACCGTGCGTTCGAACACGTCGACGTGGCGGTGGACGACCCGCCGCCGGACGCCGACGCTCTCGACGTGCGCCGGGGCGCCGACGCCGTGCCGACGCTCCGTGACCGGGAACGGACGCTCGCCGACGTGATGGAACTGAGTGCCGACCGGGACGGCAACGCCCACGAGTGGTCGACCGGCTTCGAGCGCACGTTCGCGGCCGCTGACACGGTGTGCGACGACACGGGATCGGTGACCGACCGCCTCGCGCGAGTCTTCCTCGACCTGTTGGCCGAGCGCCCGGACACGCTCGTCACGATCCAACACGGCGACGAACGGGCCCGCGAGGTGAGCCGCCGGGCCGCCGAGGTTCGGGGAGACCTCGACGCCGCCGAGCGCCTGGCCGACGCGTTCCACGACGAAGGGATCAACCCGGGGACGACCGCCGACCTCGTCGCGGCGACGGCGTTCGTCGCGCTCGAACGGGGGGTGCCGGTGTGACGCCCGAGGGCTGGCCCGCCGACGTGCGCGGCGTGACGGAGTCGGTGGTGGCGACGCTCGGGCCGAACGGGCGCTGGAACCAGGCGGCGCTCGGCCTCCACGCCCCCGACGAGGCGGGCGACCCCGTGACGGCGGTCACGTGGGGGCGCACCCGCACCCGCGGCAACTTCGAGCGCCGGGGCGGCGGCGTCGTCCAGTTCACGACCGATCCCCGGGCGTTCGTCGACGCGGCGCTCGACGTGACCGAAACCGACGAACCGGTTCGGGACGGTGCGGCCGCGTGGGTCGAGGTGGACGTTCGGCGGGTCGACGCGGGCGAGGAGGAGGGTACCGAGTGGGTGCGATGGGCGCTCGACCCGGCGTCGGCGACGGTTCGCGAGCGGTCGGTGCCGACGATCAATCGCGGGTTCTACGCCGTCGTCGACGCGACGGTCGCCGCCTCACGGCTGGATGTGCCCGCCTACGACACCGAGGCACTTCTCGACCGCCTGGCGTACTTCGCGGAGACGGTCGACCGCTGTGGTGGCCCAACCGAGCGTGAGGCGTTCGCGCGCATCGACGAGTTGGTGGGCTGGCGGGAGCGACGGAACGAATCGCTTTAGTGGCCCAACGGCGCAACGTATCGGTATGGCCATCAAACCCAAATACGTCAAACAGCTCGGAGGCATCCTCCTCGAGCGATATCCGGAGGCGTTCAACACCGACTTCGAGACCAACAAGGAGAGCGTATCCAAACTGACGAACGTGGAATCGAAGGGCGTTCGCAACCGGATCGCGGGCTACATCACGCGGAAGAAATCGAGCGCGGCGGCCCAGGCGTAAGTCTGCACGAGTTCTCTATTCTCGGCCCCCAGCGGCCGCGCCGACCGTCACGTCGCTCGCGGGAGTTCGACGTAGAACACGGTGCCACGTGGCTCGTTCGCCTCGGCCCAGACCCGGCCGCCGTACTCCCGTACGAGTACGTCGACGATGGAGAGGCCGAACCCGCCCCAATCGCGCGTGTGGGTGAATTCGCCCTCGCTGAACAGTTCGGCTCGTCGGGCGGGCGGGATGCCGACGCCGTCGTCGGCGACGGCAACCGTGACCGTCTCCGCGTCTAGCTCGACGTCGATGGTGACGCTGATCGACTCGGGGTCGTTGTGTTCCATCGCGTTCGTCAGGAGGTGGTCGAACGCCGTCGCCAGCATCTCGTCGGCCCGTACGTCCACCGGCACGTCGGGCGGGGCGAACTCGATGGTCGCCGCCGGATACGCCTCGCGCACCGACTCGATGGCCGCGGTCAGTGATTCGCCGAGATCGATACGGGGGAGTTCCGCCGTTTCCTCCATGCCGGCCGCGAGACGCCGGGCAGTCTGAACGATATCGACGACCTCCGCACTCCGGTTGCGGGCCACGTCGAGGTCGGAACGCCGCTCGTCCGGGAGCGCGGGTTCGAGCGAATCGAGTTTCGCCATCACGAGGTTCATCCCGTTGAGGACGTTGTGTCGGAGCAGTCGGTTGAGGAACTCGACGCGGGCGCGCTCCTCGTGGAGTTCGCGTTCGTGTTCCACCCGCTCGGTCACGTCCCGCAGCGCCGACAGGTGGCGGCCGGGGAGGACGTTCGCGGTGGCGGCGACGGCGACGGTGCGGATCTCGCCGTCCGGCCGGACGAGTTCGAACGTTCCGCGCGGTTCGTCTGCGTCGAGAAACGTCGACCACTGCGCCTCCAGATCCACGTCTTCGGCCGCGAAGTCGGCGATGTGCTTGCCGATCAGTTCCGACCGCGAAACGCCGAACAGGTCGGCCGCCGCCGGATTCGCGGCCACGTATCGCCCCTCGTCGTCGGTGATGACGAGTGCGTCGAGGGTACCCTCGAACACCGCGCGAAACCGGCGTTCATGCCGGCTCAGCCGCCGGTGTCGATAGCGCGCGCGCAGATCGTAGCGGCTGATGAGGAGGCCACCGACCGCGCCCGTGGCGGCCACGTCGTAGACGAGAAACCACGGCGACTCGACGGTATGCCCGTGTGCGGTGTGCAGAAAGAGGAAATACAGCGAGACGATGGCCACGACGACGGAGCAGATCGTGACCCAGAACCCCGTCACCAGCGGCGCCACGTCGTCGTCGTCGTTCCCCCAGTGGAGCCAGAGCCCCGTCCCGATCAAGGCGATGCCGAAAGTAAGAGGTAACACGTCGCCGAGGAAGGCGTCGAGCGACGCCTCGTGGTGGAACAGGTGGTAGAACGGGATGGCGACGATCACCGCGCCGACGCCGGCGACGGTCGCGCTTCCGACGCGACGGCGCCAGACGGACGACACGCCGCCGATCCAGGTTTCGCTCCAGCCCGCCAACCCCGCCCGGGTGGGCCGCTCACCGAGGAACCCGACGACTTCGTCACCGACAGGAGCGTCGTCCGGCCCACCGTGATCTCCGCTCACGATGCCGGCCTACGGATAGGAAGCGTATAGGCCTACGGATTCGTTTCGGCCGATAAACACGATCTGCCCCCGTCTATCGCGGGGTCGGTCGTGTCGGAGGACTATCGGGTGGCGGGCGTCCGGGCGCGGGGCTCGCTATCGGAAGCGATCCGTGCGACCCGCCGCAGTCCAGGCATCGGTCGGCGCCGTCTCGGGGAGGCGGATTGACCGGCCCTGGAGCGCGTCGATCCGGCCGGCGAACGCCCACCGCTCGCCGTCCCAGGTGTCCGTCGGTTCCCCCTCGCTGGCGGCCGCCGCAGCGAGAGCACCGTCGCGGATGTGGGCGCCCACGGCCGCCGCGATGGCTGCCGCCTCCTCGTCGTTCGCGTCGTCGGGAATGTCGATACTGACCATCTCAGATCGGGATGTTGCCGTGTTTCTTCTCCGGATTGCTCTCGCGTTTGGTCTTGAGCATGTGGAGATCCTGGACGAGGCGTTTCCGCGTGTTCTGCGGTTCGATCACGTCGTCGATGAACCCGCGGTCGGCGGCGGTGTAGGGGTTGGCGAACTCCTCGCGGTACTCTTCGACGAGGTCGTTCCGGCGAGCCTCGGGGTCGTCGGCCTCGTCGAGTTCGTTGCTGTAGAGGATGTTCACCGCACCCTCCGGTCCCATGACCGCGATTTCGGCCGTCGGCCACGCGTAGTTCACGTCGGCGCCGAGGTGCTTGGACGACATGACGCAGTAGGCGCCGCCGTAGGCCTTCCGCGTGATGACCGTCAGCAGGGGGACGGTCGCCTCGGAGAAGGCATAGAGGAGTTTCGCGCCGTGGCGGATGATCCCCCGGTGTTCCTGGTCGGTGCCGGGCATGTAACCGGGCACGTCGACGAACGTCAGGATGGGGAGGTTGAACGCGTCACAGAAGCGGACGAACCGCGAGGCCTTCATGCTCGCGTCGACGGTCAGCGTGCCGGCGTTCGACCGGGGCTGGTTGGCGACGACGCCGACCGAGTGGCCGTCGAGACGGCCGAAGCCGACGACGACGTTTTTGGCCCAGTCGCCCTGAATCTCGTAGAACGACCCTTCGTCGACGACGCCGCCGACCACGTCGGTCATGTCGTAGGGTTTCTGGGGCTGATCGGGGACGATGTCGGTGAGTTCGTCCGCCGAGCGGTCGGGGTCGTCCCAGGGGTCGACCCGCGGCGGATCTTCGACGTTGTTCTGGGGGAGATAGGAGAGCAGGCGCCGGATGTTGTCGAGGGCCGCCTCCTCGTTCTCGAAGGCGCGGTGGGCGACGCCCGTCTGCGAGGCGTGAGTGACCGCCCCACCGAGTTCCTCGAACGTCACCTCCTCGCCGGTGACGGTCTTGATCACGTCCGGGCCGGTGATGAACATGTGGCTGGTGTCTTTCACCATGAAGATGAAATCCGTGATCGCTGGCGAGTAGACGGCGCCGCCGGCACAGGGACCCATGATGCCCGAAATCTGCGGGACGACGCCGCTGGCCTGTTCGTTGCGGTGGAAGATGTCGGTGAAGCCGGCGAGACTCCGGACGCCCTCCTGGATGCGCGCGCCCGCCGAGTCGTTGAGGCCGACGATGGGCGCGCCCACGTCCATCGCCTTGTCCATCACCTTACAGATCTTCTCGGACATCACCTCACCGAGCGACCCGCCGAAGACGGTGAAGTCGTGGGCGAAGACGAACGTCTTGCGGCCGTTTACGTCGCCGTAGCCCGTGACGACGCCGTCGCCCGGGAGTTTCTTCTCTTCCATGCCGAACTTGTGGGTTCGGTGGGTGCGAAATTGGTCGAACTCGGTGAACGTGCCGTCGTCGAGGAAGTAGTCGATTCGCTCCCGGGCGGTCATCTTGCCCTTGGAGTGTTGGGCTTCGATCCGATCCTCGCCGCCGCCGAGGAGCGCCCGCTCCCGTTTCTCCCGGAGTTCCTCGATCCGATCCTCCATAGTCATAGCCAGCCACCTTGCATTGTCCATTGACAAGGTTCGAGGATCGGCAAAAGGATTCCGCCGCCCGCGGACTACCCCGTCGGCGTGTGTCGCCGGAGTCCGAGGAGGCTGACACCGACGAGGGCGACGGCGGCGGCGACAGTCGGCCAGAAGCCCACTCGGGTGTCGACGCCGGCGGTCGTCAGGAGCGTGAACGTCAGGAACACGGGGATGGCGGCGCCGACGGCGAGCAACCACGGCGTCGCGAGACGGGTCGCGACCGATCCGGCGCCGGTGACGTACTCGTCAACGGCGTCACGGCCGAGCACCCACCCCGCAAAGAGGAGGAACGCGAGGAGGCCGCCCGTGAGCAACAGGTCGACGAGGGTGCCGGCGACGAAATCGAAGAGGGCGGGGCGGAGAGCGGTCACGGTACCGGTGACGGCGATGAGTGTGAGGAGGACGCCCACGGCCCGCCGCCGCGACCACCCGGCCTCGTCGACCAGGACGGCCACCGGTATCTCCAGCATACTGATCGAACTCGACAGCGCAGCGAGGGCGACGACGCTGAAGAAGACGATAGCGAGGAGGCCGCCGCCGGGCAGGGCCGCGAACGCGCCAGCGATACCGACGAAGAGCGCGCCCGGCCCGCCGGTGCCGGGGTCGACCCCTTGCGAGAACAGGAGGGGGAAGACGACGAGGCCGGCGAGGACGCCCACGCCCGTGTTGAGCAGGGCGATGACCGACCCGTCGAAGGGGAGCGACCGATCCTCACCGAGATAGGAGGCGTAGGTGACCATGGTACCGGCACCGACGGAGAGGGTAAAGAGCGCCTGCCCGGCGGCCGGTCCGAGGACGGCGAAGAAGTCGGCCCGCAGAACCGTGAGGTCGAATCCGAGGAAGAAGTCGTAGCCCGCGCCCGCCCCTGGTTGGGTGACGACCCAGGCCGCCATGCCGATCAGGAGAACGAGAACAGCGGGCACCATCACTTTCGTCCCGAGTTCGATGCCGCGGCGGACGCCGCCGAGGACGATGCCCCCGGTCACGGCGAGAAAGAGGAGGTGGAAGGCGACGGCGCCGGCGCCGAAGGAGACGAGATGAAAGTACGCGCCGGGATCGGAGAGATAGGCCGCGCCGCCGGTGACGGGGCCGACAATCGAGACGAACAGGTAGCGCAGAATCCACCCGCCGACGACGCTGTAAAAGGAGAGCAGGGCGACGCCCGTGAGCGCGGAGACGGCGCCGACCGCGGCCCAGTACCGAGACCCGGAGAGGGTGCGCAGGGCGCCGACGGGGTTGCGCCGTGCCCGCCGCCCGATGACGAACTCGCCGAGGAGGCCGGGCACGCCAACTCCGATAACGACGAGTAGGTACACGATCAGAAAGGCGCTCCCGCCGTTCTCTGCGGTCATCCAGGGGAACCGCCAGATGTTCCCCAGGCCGACCGCGCTGCCGGCGGCCGCGAGGATGAAGCCGGTTCGCGTCGCCCACGTCTCTCGTGTCATCAGTTCGGGGTCGGCGAACGCGAGTCAAGTGGGTTTCGAGTCGGAAATCGTCAGGCGCGTGTGGTGTCCTACACGATGGGTGCAGCGAGCAGGCCCGCCCGGACGGCGAGCGACTGCAGGCCGAGGAGGAGCGTCACCAGTACCCCGAGGGGGACGACGGTTCGGACGAACCAGAGCCACGCAACGGCGCCGGACTCGCTCAGGCCGGTGCCACGCCGGAGTTCGGCGGTCGCATCGCCCGCGTCGATCCAGCCGACGAAGGCGAGTAGACAGAGCACCGACAGGGGGAGAAGCAGGTTGTAGGCGATGGCGTTGTACCACGCCAGGATCGACAGGCCGAACGCGCTCGGTACGCCGAGGACGAAGATGGCGAGGCCGAGGGTGACGGCGACCACCGACCGCGAGTGGCTCGTGTTGTCGACCAGATAGGCCGTCACGACTTCGAGCAGGCTGATCGCCGACGAGAGTGCGGCGAGGAGGAGGACGACGAAGAAGACGATGCCGAGGAGGCGACCGGCGGGCAACTGCGCGAACGCACCGGCGAGCGTGACGAACGCGGCGCCGAGGCCGCCGCTTCCGGGTTCGATCCCCAGCGAGAAGAGGATGGGGAAGACGACCAGGCCAGCCAACAGCCCCACGAACGTGTTGAGGACGACGATGGTGGCACCGTCGGTCGGGAGCGAGTCGTCGTGACCGAGATAGGAGGCGTAGGTGATCATCGCGCCCATTCCGAGCGAGAGGGTGAAGAAGGCCTGCCCGACCGCCGCGGGGAGGATCGATCCGATGTTCGAAACCAGGGCGTCGATGTCGGGCGAGAGGTAGTAGGTGTAGCCGGCGGCGCCGCCGTCGAGAGTCCCCGCCCAGATCGCCAGCCCGCCGAGCAGAATGACGATGCTCGGCACCATCAGCTTCGTCGACCGCTCGATGCCCCCGCTGACGCCGAAGGCGACGACGCCGACGGTCAGCGCCATGAAGACGGCGTGGAAGGCAACCGCCTCGGGGCCGGCGGAGATGGCGCCGAAGTACGCCTCCGATCCGGAGAAGTACGCCCCCCGCGCGCTCCCGATGACGTACCGGATCACCCAGCCACCGACGACGCTGTAGAATGCGAGAATCCAGAACGCCGAGAGCGTGCCGATGGCGCCGACGGCCCGCCAGTTACGGTGTCCGAGGCGAGCGAAGGCGTCGATGGGATTGCGCTCGGCGCGCCGGCCGACGACGAACTCCGAGAGCATCGCGGGAAAGCCGATCAGGAAGACGGCGGCGAGATAGACGACGAGAAACGCCGCGCCGCCGTTCGCTCCCGTCTGGAACGGGAACTGCCAGATGTTTCCCAGGCCGACCGCACTGCCGACGGCGGCGAGGATAAACCCCATTCGCGTCGCCCACGTCTCTCGCTGTGTCATGCCGCGGGCCTACTGGCAGTGTAGAAAAAAGGCTCACGATCCACTTACGACCGTGCGAATCGGCGTCGTGTACCACGATCAGGCCTCCCCGTAGACGGGGACGGCGGCACCACTGGTTGCCGCGGTGGCGTCCGAACAGAGCGCCAGCACCGTCCGGGCGATGGTCGCGGGGTCGACCCACGCGTCGGCGTCGGGCATCATCTCGCGGTTGGCCGGCGTGTCGATGACACTCGGCATGACCGCGTTCGCCCGGACGACGCCCTCGTTCTCCGCGGCGACCGTCTCCGTCAGGAGGCGCACGCCCGCCTTCGACGCGCGATAGGGCCCGTCGCCCGTCCCGCCCGAGAGCGACGACCGCGACGAGACGCTGACGATGGCACCCTCCGTCTCGCGCAGATGCGGGAGGGCGTGTTTCGACGCCAGGAACATCGTCTTCAGGTTCACCGCAATCAGGAAGTCGAACGTCTCGGCGTCCGTCTCGTCGATGGGCGTCCCGCCGCGCCACGTCCCCGCGATGTTACAGAGGTGATCGAGACGGCCGTGGTCGTCGATCACCGCGTCGACGACCCGGGATACGTCGGCCTCGTCGGTGAAGTCGCCGGGGTAGTAGTTGAGGGTCGCGGGGTCGACCAGTGCGTCCTCGTCGGTCGGTGCGACGAGGTCGGTGCCACAGACCGTCGCGCCGGCGTCGTCGAACGCCGCCGCGACTGCGCTACCCAGTGCGCCACTCGCCCCGGTCACTAGCACGACGCGGTCGGAGAAGTCGAACGATACGGACATATCGTGTGACTCGGTACCGAGGGACAAAAAACGCGCCGGAGATGCGATCAGGGCGTCACGACCAATTTGCCGAAGAAGCTATCGGCCATCACGTCGCGGTGGGCGTCGGCCACGGCGTCGAGGTCGTACGTGCGCGCGACTTCGATGTCGACCGCCCCCTCGCCGAGCAGGTGAGCGATGCGACCCAGCGGTCGGCTCAGATCCGGCGTGTTGAACATGCTCATGAACTGGTAGGTGAGGTCTTTCCCCCGGGCGACGCCGTCGTTCGTGAACCCAACCGCGGGGTCGTTCTCGCCGATGCCGACGATCCGGCCGTCCTGGGCGGCCACGTCGGCGTCGAACTGGAGGTAGTCGTCGAGGCGATGGTCGAGGATCACGTCGGGGCCGCCCGCACTCGCTTCGGTCACGGCGTCACGCAAGTCGTCACGGCCGTAGTCGAGGACGGCGTCGGCGCCGAGTTCGGCGAGACGGTCGTGGTACTCGGGGGCAGCGGTGGTGACGACGCGAGCGCCGGCCGCATCGGCGAGTTGGACGGCCGCGTGGCCGACGCCGCCGCTCCCGCCGTGGATCAAGGCCGTCTCGGCGGGTTCGAGGCTCGCGTGGTCGATCAGCGCCCGCCACGCCGTGACCGCCGCGACGCCCGCGCCGCCGGCGGCGACGAGGTCGACGCCCTCCGGCAGGCGGGCGAAGCGATCCGACGGGACGGCGACGTACTCCGCACAGGCGCCGTACTGCTCCTTGCTCAGGCCCGTGGCGACGACGGCGTCGCCCGCCTCGACATCCTCGACGCCCGTTCCGACCGCGACCACCTCGCCCGCGGCGTCGACGCCGGGGATCATCGGCAGGGTGAACGGCTCGTACGCCCCCTCCCGAAAGTAGGTGTCGACGGGGTTGATGCCCGCCGCCGCTACCTCGATTACGACCTCCTCGTCCCCAGGTTCGGGACGGTCGATTTCGTCTACCTGCAGTACCTCCGGTCCGCCGTGTTCGTGGTATCGAACTGCGCGCATACGACTGCCTACGCGAAGCGCCCGAATAAAGCCGGGCGGTACGCGCTACGGTTTGACCGTCTCCAGTACCCAGGCGTCGGGCGTCGCACGACGCACGTCGAACGCCGCGAACTCGTCGAGCGGCGTCTCCGCGAGTCGGCTCAGGAAGTTCCCCACCGGCGTCGGATCGCGGTCGCTGACGAGGACGAACGCCTCGCCGGAGTCGAGCGACAGGAACCGCTCGCGCACCCGTTCCTTGCGGGTCTCGGGGGGCAGGCCTCGGATGTCGACGGCGTCGGCGGGCGCGTCCACCTCGCCGGCGGCGTCGAGTGCGTCGACGACGCGGTCGGCGAGTTCCGTGACGACGCCCGGCACGTCGCCAGATTCGGGTGTGCCTTGCAAGTCCTGGGTGAACGGGAGTTCCGCGAGGACGGGCGCGTCGAGCGTCGAGAGGGCGTCGTCTTCGAACAGATCGTTGGATTCGCCACAGCAGTCACAGACGTACTCCGTCATGTTGACGACCGCTCCCAGCACCGGCACGTTGTTGTCGCGGAACAGTTCGACCGTCCGCCCGGTGTCGCTCACGCTGGCGTGGAACGGCGTCGTGACGACGACGACGCCGTCGACGGGCGTCTCCTGAAGCGTCGTGAGCACTACGTCGCCCGTCCCGGGTGGCAGGTCGACGACGAGTACGTCGTCGGCCCGCCACGCCGTGTTCTCGAAGAGGTCGGAGAGCGCGTCGTGGGCCATCGCCCCCCGCCACGCGAGGGGTGCGCCCGACTCCATCAGGCCGACGCTCATCACGTCCATTCCCCCCGTCCGGATCGGTACCGGATCGTCCTCGTCGTTGGCGTGTACCGGCCCGCTCACGTCCAACAGCGTGGGCACGTTCGGACCGTGGATGTCGGCATCGAACAGGGCAACCTCGTGGTCACCGCTTGCGAGCGCGCAGGCGAGGTGGGTCGCCACCGTCGACTTGCCGACGCCGCCTTTCGCGCTCGCGACGGCGATTACGTGGTCGAACGCCTCGACGCCCCGGGCGTCGCCGCTCGACGGCGTCGCCCGCTCGACGTGCACGCTCTCGATACCGTTCACGTCGTCGACGGCACGCAACATCGCCTCGATCACCCCCCGGCTCGTCTCGTCGTCGACGGCCGTGAAGTCGGCTGCAATCGTCGCCTCGCCGTCGGTTACGTCCACGTCCTCGACGAATCCCGCCTCGAAAACGGAGAGATCCGCCGCCGGATCGCGGACGGTTCGGAGTGCGGCTTCCACGCGGTCTGTTACCTGATCGGTCATGGTCAGAGGTCGGGCATCCGGTTGAGTCGATCCTCACCGGGCAAGAGGCGGGCGTCGTTCTCCAGCGCGCCGAACTGCCGGCGGAACCGATCCGGCTCCGCCTCCAGGGCGCGCTCGGCGGTCTGTCGGACGACCGTCGCGGGGTCGTCAGTGAGTTCGCGCAGTCGGTCGCGGGCGCGATCCGAATCCACGCCGCCGAGCATGTGGGCCGCCCACTCCCGAACGCGTTCGCTGTCGTCGTGGCTCAGGTCGCGCAGGCGGTCGGCCATCGCCTCGCCCCGGAGTTTGAACAGGGAGATGGCCGCGTTCCGGCGCACCGCGTGGTGGTCGTCCTCGACCGCCGCCGCGATGTCGTCCTCGTGGGCGGCGCGGTCGATGTTGTCGAGGGCGACGACGGCCTCCGCCCGCACCCAGGGATCGTCGTCGTCGAGGAGTTCGACGGCGACGGCGGCCGACCGTTCCCCTCCATGTGCGGTCAACGCCTCGACGGCGAACTGTCGCACGTCTGCATCGGCGTCGGTCGTCGCCGCCCGAGCGAGCCCCGCGACCACGGCGTCGGTCGTCGGTTCGTCCGTCAGCGCGAGCGCGGCCCGCCGACGGTCGATATCGTCGCCCGTTTCGAGATCGGCCAGGAGCGACGCCGTCTCCTCGTCCGCGACGGGTTCCGTGTCGGCCGCCGCCAGTTCCGCTGGCGACGCCTCGCCGATGGTCACGTCCTCGCGGCTCACCTCGATGTCCTCCAGCGCCTCGATGTCGCTCCCGACCCCCGGGCTCTTGGTCGGGTCGAGCTGTGGGTCGGGCTCCTCTTCGAGGTGCTTCTCGAACTCGTCCTCGTCGGTCATCGTCGCCCCTCCCGGAGCGTCAGCGTCGTGGCGCCGAGGGCGAACGGAATTGCCCGGTCGAGCGTGGACGGCACGCCGGCGAACGCGAGGAGGACGACTCCCGCGAGGAGCACCCACTCGGCCTCGCGCACGGCGGCGCTGGCAGTCGTCACCGCGCCGGCCACCGCGAACGCGACGACCGGGAGCGAGGTGCCGACGACGCCGCCGCCGACGAGCGTGATTGCGCCCGCCACGAACGGCTGGGAGAGGCCGATGGCGACGACGGCGACGAACGCGAGGGCGCCGCCGAGTGCGGCCCGGGCCGTCGTCGCGGCGAAGACCGGCGTGATGGCGACCCCCGCGAGAGCGAGCGTCGATCCGAGTGATCGGAGCGACACTACCCGGCCGACGCCGCTGACGACGCCCACCCCGAGAGCGATCAGGAGGACGCCGACGGCGACGCTCGACACGGCCGCCATCCGGCGTCGGTGGGTGACGGCGACGGCGGCCGCTCCGGCGACCACGGCGGCGGCCGCGGGCACGGCGACGGCGTTCGACACCAGGGTCAGGAGGCCGAACACGCCGACGAAGAGGAGACCGACCCCCGCAGTCGGGTGCGGTTCGGTCAGCGCCAGCCCCACCGCCGCGAGCGCGGCGACTGCCGTCGTTCCCGCGGTGAGCGAGCCGAGTCCGAGGCCCGCGAGGCCGCCCGGGACGTTGGCGAGCGCCGTCGCCAGGAATCGGAGAACGAGAGCGACGGCCGCGACGCCCGTCACGCCCGTGACGACGGCCCGTCGCCGGTCTTCGGGAACTGGCGGCTGCCAGCGATGGCGGCCGTGGTCGACGGCTGGCCGTGCCGTCATTCCGCACCCTCCAGTCGGGCGGCGAGGTCGTTGCGATCCGCGCGGACGACGGCCTCCAGCAGGACGCCCAGATCGCCGTACACGTCGGTGCCGGGTTCGTCCGCGAGGCGGCCGGCGACGCCCGCCGCGGCGTGGCCCAGATGGCGGTCGTGGAAGTCGAGGCGGGCGGCGGCCGCGTTCCCGTCGACGGCGGCCTCCCGGCGGGCGAGATAGCCCGCGAACTCCAGTTCGTACGTCAGGGCGTCGTGGTTGTCACGCGCCGCGGAATCGACTTCGAGCCCGTAGTAGTCGTACGCCCGCGCCAGATCGAGATTCACGTCGTTCCAGGACTGATCCGGGCGGTACTTCGACTCGTACAGCGGTACAGGCGGCCCTTCGGCTTCGAGGGTGCCGTCCGTCCGGTCGGCGTACTCGCTGTACCCCAGTTCGAACAGGTCGTTGTACCGGGCCGCCAGCGTCTCGTAGTCGTCGTCGGTTCGCAGGGGTGGCACCGTCACGTCGAGGGCCGTGTGATCGAGGCACCGGGCCACCTCGGCGCGGAGGCGGCCGCTCGCGGCCGCGTCGTGGAACGCCTCGTCGGGGTGCCGAAACGCCCGCGCGAGCGTCGCGAACACGGTTCCGCGGGCGGCGGCGTCGGCGTCCACGTCGTCGACATCGACGGTCGTCGCCATCAGTCCCGCCCCCCTCGCGTGCGCAGGACGCCGAACGCCGTCACACCGATGACGGCGACGATGGCGACGCCGGCGATAGTCCAGAGCAACGTCTGGTAGGGCGGCCCCTGCGCCCCGGCGCCAGCGAGGAAGTAGTACCACTCGCTGACCGCCTTGCGGCCGGCCCGCTCGTTGTTGCCACCGTTCCACACCGCGAAGGCCACGTCGAGGGTCTCGGTCGAGTCGAGGTCGGTTCGGTTGGCGCTTCCCGCGTCGATGTCGCGGGAGTACACGACCGTCCACGTCGCGTTCCGGTAGGTCGCGTTCGCGTCGACCGCCGGGCTGTCGAACGGCGTGGTCGACCCCGCGCCGCCCGCCAGCAGTTCCTGCGTGCCACTGCCGCCACTCCAGTACCAGACGTTCACCCGGTTGTCCTGGCCCCCCATCGCAATCGGCGGGCGCTCGCTCGTGTCGACCGGGAACTGGACGGCGACGGCGTCGCTGAAGGTTCGCGGTGATGTCGCGGAGGTGTTCCGCGTCGGGTCGTCCCACTGCAGACGGACGTAGAACTCGCCGTCGCTCTGGACGGCCTGAACGTGAACCCGGTCGATGGACGTATCCGCGGCGTTCGGGACGCCGCTTGGCGCGCTCGACAGCGGCACGTCGGCGGCCGGCACCTCGCTCCACCCCGCCGCGTTCGGCCCGTCGAGGTCGGCGGCCGGGCGCTCGGAGATCGGAATCTCGTGGGCCGGGCGGGCGTCGGCGAGCGGCGCCGCAACCGTCGCACAGACCACGAGGACGCCGATAAGCGCCGCCGTCGCCAGCGCACGCTGGGAGTCAGCCGTCATCGAACACCTCCAGCCGGTACTGTTTGGCCGGGTTCTTGTGTTGGAGCAGTTCCATCAGTTCGCTGTCGTCGCCCTGTCGAACCCGCTGGCGTTCGCGCTCGATGGTGTTGAGCGCCTCGTCGACGCCGTCGCCGAACAGTTCCCGGAGGTACTGGCGCGGGATTCGTTCCACGTCTACGGACTCCCCGTCCTCCGTGTGCTGGCCGGGGGCGTACGGCGGGATGTAGTAGACGTTGGGCTGGGTGCGAAACTCCGGATGGAGCGGGAGCGCCACCTCGTACTCCTCGACGAGTTTGTAGATCGGGCCGTCCTTGTCGTCGAGGAAGCCGACCAGCCGGAGTTGGGGCGGGCACTCCTCCGCGCAGGCCGGGGCGTACGTCTCCCCGTCCGGCCCTTCACCCTCGGTTCGGGGATAACAGAAGATGCATTTCTCCGATTTCTTCGAGACGGTGTTGTAGTACACCTTCTTGTACGGACAGCCCTCGACGCAGTAGCGGTAGCCCCGGCATCGCTCCTGGTCGACGAGGACGATGCCGTCCTCCTCGCGCTTATAGAGCGCCTGGCGCGGGCAGGCCTCCACGCAGGACGGGTGGGTGCAGTGGTTGCAGATCCGGGGGAGATAGAAGTAGTAGCTGTTGGGATACTCCCCGGCGCCCTGATCCTCGTCCCAGTTGGGCCCCCACTCCGCGCCCTCGCGAGGCCGGAGCGGTTCGTCGCTCCCCTCGTACATGATTTCGGAGTGGTTGAACTCCCAGGCGCGGCCGTAGTCCTCCTGTGACGGAATCTCTCCCGGCTTTCGCTCGCCCTTGGCGGTCCAGCCGCCGCCGGAGTCCTCCCAGCCACGGGGGTAGCCCTCGCCGGGCTTGGTCTCCACGTTGTTCCAGTACATGTAGTCGGTGCCACCCCCTTCCGTCCAGAGGTCTTTGCAGGCGATGGTGCACGTTTGACAGCCGATACACTTGTTGAGGTCCATCACCATCGCAACCTGGTGGTCGACCCCCTCCGCGATCTGGATGTTGGTGTCGTCCTGAGTGCTCATTCGTCGTCACCTCGGTCGGACGCCGTCCGACTGGCTGCCGACTCGCCGTCGGCACCGCCGGTGGGCCGCACGTCGACGTTCACGTCGCTGTTGACGCCGGTCGGCCCCCAGTAGTTCGGGAAGAAGTGGAGATGCTCGCCCGTATCAGCGGGGTACTGCACCAGTTGCGTCGGCTTCAGATACATCGGAACGAGCGTGTTGAAGTTGTTCCGATCCGGGTACTGGAACTTCTCCCAGGCGAAGAACTGCCTGACCGTTCCCGGTTCGCCCGAGGGGTAGAGCTTCGCCTGCACCTCGACGCTGCCGAGGTCGTTGTACACCTCGACCGTGTCGCCGTCCTCGATGCCGCGTTCCGCGGCGTCCTCGGGGTTGAGGTAGACCACGGGTTCGCCCCGCTGGAGGCGGAGCATCTTGGTGTTGTCCCGCCACGTCGAGTGGATCGACCACCGACCGTGGGGCGTGTTGTACGACAGGGGATACTCGCCGCCGGTCGACGCCGGCCCCGCTTTGTGGGTC
The DNA here is from genome assembly GCA_042216725.1 of Haloplanus sp. Taxonomy (GTDB): domain Archaea; phylum Halobacteriota; class Halobacteria; order Halobacteriales; family Haloferacaceae; genus Haloplanus. The sequence continues at coordinate 5,318 of JBDGTP010000048.1, read as the reverse complement.
GGCAGTTCCTCGCCGAGTTCGAGGAACCAGTCGTGGTCGATGTAGTACTGCTGACGGCCGGTGAACGTCGGCCACGGCTCCTTGTCGTGGATGTAGCTCTGCCAGGGGACGTACGCCTCGCCGTCCTTGATGTCGGAGGTCCAGTGATCGCCCGCCGCCAGGAGTCGCTGTGGCTGGTCGACCGTGTCGTCGAACGTGATCCGCTCGTCGCTGTCGCTGGGGTTGGTCTCCTCGGAGTGCTCGAGGATGAACTCCGCGGCGGCCCGATCCTCGGCCAGTGCCCCCGCCTCGCCGGTTTCCCAGTCGCGCACGTAGTCCTCGTAGACGGTCGTCAGATCGATCCTGCGGTCGAACTTGCGATCCTCGACGGGGTCGACGCCGCGTTCCCGTGCGCGTTCCTGGATCTTCTCGGCGAGGTCGCGGAAGATTGCCCAGTCCGTCTTCGCCTCCCCGAGCGGTTCGACCGCCGGCGTGAACGGGTGGACGTACGTATGCATGTCCGTCTCCGAGAGGTCGTACTTCTCGTAGTGACTGGCCGCCGGCAGGACGATGTCGGCGTACATCGCCGTCGAGTCCATGCGGAAGTTGATGTCGACCACGAGGTCGAGTTTCGGCCACAACTGCTCCTCGACGGCGACGTTACCTTTGGCCTGGTTGAAGTAGTTGCCCCGCCAGACGAACAGCGTCGAGGGATCGGGCCGGAAGCCGTCCTCGCGCTCGCTCGGATAGACGGGCATCCAACCCTTGTCGATGGACTCGCGGATCTTCGCCGCCGTGTCCGGATCGGTGTTGTTCAGGATGCCGGCGTGGAAGTACGTCCACAGCGTCGTGGGGACACCACGCACGCTCCCGGTGGGGAACGAGAGCACCTTCCAGCCGTGGAACGTCCAGATCTTCTCCTGGCCGACGTAGTGGTCGACGCCGGTTCCCGGTTCGCCCAGGTTGCCCGTCAGCGTCACGAGGAGTTGGATCGCCCGGTTGCCCAGGTCGTTGTGATACCAGTCGTTGACGCCCTTGCCGTGGATGATCTTCGCAGCGTCGGCCGCCGCGAACTCGCGGGCGACTCGCTGGTAGGTGTCCTCGCCGACACCCGTCTCCTCGTGGACGAACTCGGGGGTGTACTGCGACAGTTCTTCGCGCAGGCGCTCCCACACCGACCGCACCGTGACGGTGCCCGTCTCGGTGTCGACCGAGCGGTCGACGCCCAACTGCGGATCGAACTCGAGTTGGATGCTCGCCGAGGGGTCGTGCTGGCCGTCACGGTCGCCGAGCGATCCGGGCGCCGCCCGCAGGTCGCCCGCGGCGTCGACCATCACGAACACCTTCTCGGGGTCGTCGGCGTCGGTCGCCAGTCCAACCTCGCTCGCCCGAAGGAACTTGCCCGTGTCCTCGCGAACGAGAAGTGGCATGTCCGTCTGCTCTTTGAGGTGGGCCTCGTCGTGCAGGCCCTCGTCGACGATGGTTCGGGCCATCCCGAGGGCGAGGGCGGTGTCGGTGCCGCCGTTCGGGGCGAGCCACTCGTCGGTGTGGATGGCCGTCTGGGAGTAGTCGGTGAAGATACCGACCCGTTTCGCGCCCTCGTAGCCCGCGTCGAGGAAGTACTTCGCGTCGGGGATGCGCGTGACGTTGATGTTCGACCCCCAGGCGATGAGGTAATCCGAGTTGTGCCAGTCGGCGGACTCGGCGTTGTCCGTCTGGGTGCCCCAGGTGATGGGCTGGCCCGGCGGGAGGTCGGAGTACCAGTCGTAGAAGCTGTGGGAGACACCACCGAGCAAGTTGACGAGGCGACTGCCCGAGGCGAAGGAGACGGGGCTCATCGCCGGGATGGGCGTGAACCCGGAGATGGCGTCGTACCGCCCCGCCTGCACCTCGTCGATGACGTGGTCGGCGATTTCCGTCAGCGCCTCGTCCCAGGAGATGCGCTCCCACTGTCCCTCGCCGCGTTCACCGGTGCGACGGAGCGGGTGGAGCACGCGCTGGTCGGCGTTGACGTAGTCCGTATAGCAGGCCCCCTTCTGACAGCCACGCGGGTTCGGATCGGGGAGGCTGTCGTCGAAAGTGGGGTAGTCGCCCGCCTGTTCCTCCCGCCAGACCTGTCCGTCCTTGACGAAGACGTTCCACGAACACGACCCCGTGCAGTTGACGCTGTGTGTCGACCGGGCGATGGAGTCCCAGTCCCACTCCTCGCGGTACAGGTCTTCCCACTCGCGGTAGGGGTAGTCCCCGATGGGGTCGTCGACGACCTGGAGGCCGCTCATCCCGGCGTCGGCAAAGGAGAGGCCGGTCGCGCCGAGCAACGAGGCGACGCCGAGGCCTTTCACGAAGTCGCGTCTGCCGATTCCCGCACTGTCCGTCCGTTCGTCGTCGGTCGTGTAATCACTCATGGGGGATGAACACCGTCGCGGTCGCACAGGCGGCGCCGGCGACGGCGAGGGCGAGGCCGGCCGGTGTGGCGCCACCGACGTCGAGGCCGACCGCCACGAGTCCGAGGCCGACCAGTTTGCTTGCCGTGTCTACCAGGCTGTACTGCCGTTCCGTCATCGCGCCGTCAGTCATCGTTCTCCCCTCCCGGCACCGCTCGCGCGGCGCCGCCGTCGTTCGCGCCGTGGTCGTCGCGCAAGAGGAGATACGTGAGCGCGCCGAACAGCGGTGGCGCCCCGAGCAGTGCGACCGTCAGGATGGGATTGACCACGTTCGTCGACGTGCTGAGCACCTGTTCCGCGAGGATGTTGTTCATCCCCGCGATGGAGGCGATCATGATGAACGCGACGCCGGCGACGCCGACGGCGGTCTGCCAGGGTCGGGCGAGCGGGTCTGTCGTGAAGTGAACCTCCTCGCTCCGGTCGACGAACGGCCAGAGGAAGACGGCCAGGAAGACGAGGCCGGGAAGCACGATGCCGCCGATGAACTCCGTACTGACGTGCACGGAGCCGACCGAGAACGAGAACCACTGCGGTAACAGCTTCAGGAAGCCGTACACCCACATCAGGAACCAGTCGGGCATGATGAGGTCGGGCGTCGCCGCGGGGTTGTTCGGCCCGTACTCCGCGACGTTGTGTACCGGCAAGAAGCCGGCCAGCGCGGACAGCGTAGCCGCCGTCAGGAAGAAGACGACGGCGGAGACGGCGGTCTGATTCGGCACCGCCGGGAGGCCGACGATCACGCTGTCGTCGTCGCGGTCGACCGTTCGACCGCTCGCGCGCACGTCGTCGTCGCGAGGTGCCTCGGTGTGTTTCTGCCGGATCAGGATCGCCATGTGGACGGCGAGCCCCACGGCGATGGCCGCGGGGATGATCAACACGTGGAGGAAGTAGAGCCGGGGGATGGTCGCGCTCGTGGGGAACTGCCCGCCGAAGACGATTTTGCCGAGGAAGTCGCCGATCAGCGGCACCGAGACGGTGAGGTTGTAGCCGATGCTGGTCGCGGTGGCGGCGAACTCGTCGAACGGGAGCGCGTAGCCCGTGTAGGCTGCCCCCATCGCCAGCACGGCCAGACCGGAGCCGACGATCCAGTTCGGTTCACGGGGGTTGCGGTACGCCCCCGTGAAAAACACCCGTAACATGTGTAACCCGATGGAGGCGACGAAGAGGTGGGCCGCCCAGTGGTGGAGGCGGCGGATGAACATCCCGAAGGGGACGGTGTAGGTGATATGCAACACGGAGACGAACGCCTCGGGCATCTCCTCGCCCTGGAACTCCGCGACGCTCCCGTCGTACTCCACGTCTGAGGTCGAGGGTTCGTAAAAGAAGCCGAGGAACAGCCCCGACAGGATGAGCAGGAGAAAACAGAAGAGCGCGACTTCGCCCAGTAGGAACGAGTCCTCGGCCGGGAACGCCTTCCCGAGGAACTGCTGGCCCTGCTCTAAGTCGAGGCGGCTGTCGAACCAGTCGTACAGCCGTTTGCCGGGAGCCATCACCCGCCACCTCCGGGGCCGACGCTGGCCTCGAAGTCACCCGTCGCGACCAGGAACCCGTCGCTCGTCACCGTGATGGGCAACTGTGGCAAGGGTCGCCCTGGCGGGCCGCCGACGACGGCCGCCCCCGCGGTCGGGTCGAACTTCCCGAAGTGACACGGACAGACGAGGGTGTTACCCTCGCGATCCGAGACCATACAGCCCGCGTGGGTGCACACTTTGGAGTAGGCGGCGTAGCCGCTCACGGTGAAGGCCATGTTCGTCCCGCCGCCGTACGCGCTCTCGGGGTAGCGGACGAGCAGTGTGGGCGCGTCCTCGATCCCCGGCCGTGGTTCGGGAAAGACAGTCAACTGCTCGCCCTCGGCGAGTCTGTCCTCGCGGATCCGCTCCCCGTCGCCGTCGACGAGGTGGACGCCGTCGGAGTAGATGGGGCCGCTGTACCCCCGCTGGAACACCTCCGTCAGCCCCGCAAGCGGGGCAGTGAGGCTGGCGACGGCCGTCAGGCCTCCGATGGTCGCGAGGAGTTTTGCGATGTCTCGCCGCTGGACGGTTGCCCGGGCGCGGGTGTCCGTGTAGATACTCGGTGGCGACGGGGCCGACCCCTCACAGGGACAGGCGCCCCCGTCGCAGTCGTCGGGGTCGTCCGGCGCGGTCATGACTCGTGCCCCCGGCGTTCGGCCACCTCGATGTGGGGCATGAACCACGCGTAGTACGCCACGGTCGACAGGGCCAAGCAGAGGAACATCCCGGTCGCGTACAGTCCGAAGTACTGCGTGCGGCCGAGCGTCAGATACTCGCCGGTGAACAGCGCGGCGAAGACGATGGCGAGGACGGTCAGTCCGCCCATCGCGAGCAAGCCCTCGATGGCGTCGGAGGCGTCGTGATACTCCACGACCCACCGGTTGCCCGTCTCCAACCACGGCAGTGAGATGGTGCCGCCGTCTGGTGCCGTGGTCGGCGTGCCGTCGGTGTCGGGTGGTCTGACGGCGTCGTTCATGAACCGATGCACGGCCGTCAGTGCGCCGACGAGGCCGAACAGCGCGACCCAGACGACGACGCCGACCTGACTCGGCGAGAGTTTGTTCGGCGTGTCGGCGAAGCCCTGGAGCGGCCGGAGGTCGGTGACACTTTCGTCGATAGCGACTTCCTCGGACGGCGGTTCGCCGTGGAGTGCGACGAACCACATCGGGAGCAACACCGTGACGATCAGCGCGCCGATCAGTATCGTGTTGCGTCTCATGGGTTGGTGGTCACCCGGAAGCGGGTGTCGCGGTCGATCCGCTCGCGTCGGTGTAGCGCTACGAACGGGGTAAGTGGAACTGCCAGTTACAAAAAAGTGGGACCAACGTTGGTCGTGTTAACTTAGGCATGGTTCCACCAGACGGCGTGGGCTTGTAACCACGTT
>JBDGTP010000014.1:0-27023 GCA_042216725.1 Haloplanus sp. | reverse complement strand
TTGGCCTTCTCCATCTCGCTGATGGAGTTGACCGAGTGGCCCCAGAAGAAGGCGACTTTGACCTTGTCGGGCTGGTAGATCGGCGTCTGTTGGAGCCGATCCTCCTGATCCAGGGCGGCCTCGAACCACCGCGCGACGGTGAGACCGTTCTGGAACATCATCGACCGCTCGCTGGGCATCGCCTCGTCGATTTCGTCGGCGCCCTCCGTCGTCGGACTCTGCCGGACGTACTTGTCGACCGGCATCTTCTCGAACCGGTCGTACAGATCCTGGAACGAGGTGGAACCACTCGTGTAGGGGCTCTGGTTCCAGACGTCGGCCCAGTAACGCCACGACCCGGGTGAACTGTTCGCGTAGTACCCCGGGAGGATGTGACTCGCCACCGCGAGGTCGGTCGCCCCCTGCACGTTGGCGTGGCCCCGCATCACCTGTAGGCCACCGCCGGAACGGGCTGCCGATCCGCTAGCCAGCGACAGCGCCGCATAGGAGCGGATGTGCTGGGTACCGTTGTTGTGCTGGGTGCCGCCCATCGCCCACTCGATCTGGACGTGGGGCTTGTTCTCGATGACGAGGTCGCCCAGTTCCTCCAGTTCCTCGACCGACAGCCAGGTGATATCGGACACCGTCTCCAGGTCGTAGCGGTCGAGTTCGGCCTCCAGATCCGGCCAGCCCATCACGCGACCCTGCAGCATGTCCTGGTCGAGTTCACCCTGGTCGCGGAGATACCGGATGAGGCCCATCATCAGCGCCGCGTCCGTCCCGGGGCGAAGCCGGTAGAAGTAGTCGGCGTGGGCCGCCGTCTTCGTGTACCGGGGCTCGACGACGACGATGTCGCCGCCGCGTTTCTGCGCCTCCAGGATGTGTTGCATCGCGATGGGGTGGGCCTCGGCGGGGTTCTGGCCGATGATGAGGTCCATCTCGAAGTTGCGGTAGTCGTTGATGGTGTTCGTCATCGCGCCGTAGCCCCAGGTGTTGGCCAGTCCCGCGACCGTCGTGGAGTGGCAGATCCGTGCCTGGTGGTCGATGTTGTTGGTGCCCATGAAGGCCGCCAGCTTGCGACTGGCGTAGGCCTCCTCGTTGGCGTGGTGGGCACTACCGAGGAGCATTACGCTCTCGCGGCTGTGTTCTTCCCAGACCCGCTCTATCTCACCTACGATCTTCTCGTAGGCGTCGTTCCACGAAATCTTCTGCCACTCCCCGTTCTGCTTGATGATCGGATGTTTCAGCCGGCGATCCGAATGTTCGCTCCCCAGAATCGCCGCCCCCTTCGAACAGAGCGATCCGGCGTTGACCGGATGTTCTTCCCAGGGTTCCTGCCCGACGAACGCGTCGCCTTTGCGTTCGCCTTTGAATCCACAGCCGACGGCACAGAAGTTACAGATCGTCTTCGTGAGACGACCCTCCGTGTCGGCGACCGACTGATCCTCACTCCCCGTCTGGGCGAGCGCCTGGCCCGCGCCGCCGCCGCCGAGAGCGACGGCACCGGCCAACGCGCTCGCTTTCATGAACGAGCGTCTGTCGAGGTCTATCGAAACTGGTTCAGTGCTCATGTGTGTATCGTCCCCTCGATATGCGCGTGTAAATCTCTCGCACCCGCATATTAAAACGCAAGGGAGTGACATTATATAAATTAATGTGTTTAGGCTGACCTAATCTCCTCGCCTTCGACTTCGACTTACTTAAACCGAAACCAAAATTCCTAACGTAGCAAGTCTTTTATCAGTGGTACCATTTGGCACAGATATGAACGTCGGCGCGTTCGTCTGTTCCTGTGCGGATACGTGCGACATCGACCTGGAAGGCGTCCGAGAGGGGGTGCGGGACGTCGAGGTCGTCGCCAGTTCGTCACATCTCTGTGACGACGGCCTCCCGGCGATGGCCCATCTCATCGAGGAGTACGACCTCGACCAACTCCTGGTGACGACGCCCGAACCGCGGTGTCAGGACACGATCACGGCGGCGGCCGTGTCACAGGGTCTCCATCCGGAGGCGACGGCGTTCGTCGACCACCGCGAGGGGGCAGCGTGGGTACACGACCGGCCGGAGGCGACGGAGAAGACCGCCCGCCTGTTGAACGCCCGGCGGGTGGGTCTCGACCACGAACCCATCTCGCGAACGGTGTCAGGGGCGGCGGGCGACGCCGTCGCCGTCGTCGGCGACCCCGAGACGGCGGCGGCACTCGCCGACACGGCCGACGTGACGCTGATCGCTAACGGTCGCGACTTCGACGATGTCGACACCGATCTGACCGGCGTCGATCTGGCCCGCGGGCGCGTCGTCGATGTCGTCGGGGAGTACGGCGACTTCGAACTCGAACTGCGCGCCCGGGTGACCGAGGACTGCATTTCGTGTATGGACTGCGTGCGCGAGGGCCCGGACGGTCTGGTGACGCGCAGACCGGTCGACATCGATCCCGCGGCCGAATCCGGCGAGTGGGCCGACTGCTGTCCGGTCGACGCCATCGACCTCGACGGCGTCGACCGCACCCTGGAGGCGGATCAGGTGGTCTTCCCCGGGGCGACCGGGACGGCCCGGGGCGGGCAGATCGGCCTCTACACCGGCCCGGTCGACGGCGCCACTATCGCCGCCGTCGAGGATCTGCTCGGCGGCATCGAGAAACCGCAACACCTCGACCTGGAGATGGACGTGTGTGCGGCCGGCGATTCGAGCCAGGTCGGCTGTAACGCCTGCGTCGACGCCTGTCCCCACGACGCCGTCGACCGCCCGCAGATCGACGAGGTGTCGTTCGATCCGGTCGCCTGTCAGGACTGTGGCGCCTGTACGAGCGCCTGCCCGACGGGCGCCACGACCCTCCGTGACCCCTCGAACGAGCGCATCGCCCGCGAGGTGGAGGCGCTCCTCGACCCCGGTGCAGAAGACGACGGCCTGTTCGACGCCCTTCGCGGCGACGACGCGGGCATCGAGACACCCGTGATCGCGTTCGTCTGCTCGGAGCGGGCCGACCACGCCCTCCGACGGTACGGACGACACGCCCGCGAGGACGACGACCTGCGCTACCCGCCCGTCCTCCCCGTGCAGGTGAACTGCACCGACACCGTCGGCGAGGCACACGTCATGCACGCGCTCGCGGCGGGGGCGGACGGTGTCGCTATCGTCGGCTGTGGCGGTGACTGTCTCCACTCCGGCCCCGATCCGAAGGCGGAACTCGTCCGTCGGCTCGACCGGGCGACGGCGGATCTGGGTCTCGGCGAGCGCGTGACCTTCCTCGCGCCCGATCCGGCCGAACCGGGCGCCTTCGTCGAAGACCTCTCCCGGTTCGTCGTCGGTCTCGATCCGACGCCCGTGTCCGCGGGCGACCACGAGGCGACGGGGACGGTGCGAGCGGACAAGCCGAACCCCCCCTTCAACAGCCACGACTGGACGCTGGAGAGCGTGCGCGTCCTCCTCGATCACGTCGACCCCGACGCGGAGGTGATACGCGGGCTGAAGGACTTCGGCTGGATGGAGGTCTCGGAGGCGTGCAACCTGACGCCCACCTGTTCGAATCTGTGTCCGACCGACGCGATCCGCCGCACCGACGACGGCGATCTTCAGTTCAGCCACGAGGACTGCGTCAACTGCGGGCTCTGCGAGGAGGGGTGTCCCGAGACGGCGATCACGATGCGCGACGGCCTCGATCCCTCGCGGCTTCCGGAGAACCGCGACGGCGACCGCTGGGAGACCGTCTACGAGGGGGAGATGCGCACCTGCGTCCGCTGTGGGAAACCCTTCGCCAGCGAGGGGACGGCCCAGCATATCGCCGACGAGGTCGGTGACTTGGTCGAGGGCATCGCACCGAAGGGCGAACACAGCGTCTTCGACTACTGTGGCAACTGTCGTGCCGCACTCCTCTTCGAGGAGGGGGGACGCTGATGGACGACCAGGCCCTCTACGCGTCGCGCCTCGAACTCGTCGACTTCCTGATCGAGGCGCTCCACGACGTGCCCGACGAGGCGTTCGTGTCGGATCTGCTCTCCGGCGAGTTCCGCACGCCCGAGGGCGCGGTGAACGACCCGCTGGATCACGGCTTCGACGGGTTACGGTCGTTCGTCGACGCCAACGCGGATCGTGACCCCGGGGCGGTGCAAGACGACCTCGAACGCGAGTACACGCGCGTGTTCGTCGGCCCGCGGCCGCCGGTCGTCGCCCACGAGACGTACTACCGCGAGGACACCGACTTCATGGGCGAGGGCCTCGCCGAAATCGAGGCGAGTTACGGCGCGGCCGGTTGGTCGCCGCCCGAGGACTACCCCGAGGAGAACGACTTCGTCGCCGTCGAACTCGCGTTCCTGCGTCACCTGATCGATCAGCAGCGCCACGGCGCCGAGGAGGCGGTCGGCTTCGAGCGAGTCTTCCTCGACGAACACGCCCTCCAGTGGGTCGACGCGTTCGCGACCGATCTGCGCGAACAAGCCGACAGCCGGTTTTTCGTCGCGGTGGCCAGCATCTACGAGGGTCTGCTCGCGTTCGAGGACGAACTCGTCGCCCAGATGGGCTAGTCGCTCGGCGCCACCGCGACGACGCCCAGCAGGCCGATCAGCGAGAGGCCGAGCAAGACCACCGTGACCGGCGCCGCGAGCGCCATCGCCTGCTCCATCCGGAAGTACCACTGCCAGGTTTTCGCGAACTCCGCGAGGACGGCGACTATCGCCGCCCCGAGCACTACGAGGAGGAGGCCTCCGACCGAGAGGACGGTCAGGCCTCGAAAGAGCGTCGCCGGACGCGGGAGATCAGTCATCGACTCCTCACCACCCATCGGCCGATACACAGGAGTGCCGCCGACGGGAGCAACAGCGCCAACACCCCGGCGACGAACACCCCCATGAAACTGATCGTCGATTCGAGGTGGATGGCCCAGTGCCACGTTCCCTTGATTTCGGCGATGATGCCGACGGTGCCGACGGCCAGGAGCGCCAACACCAGCACCGTTCCCAGTGTATATGTCAGTCCCCGTAGATAATGGAGGGCGCGTGCCGGTGTCGGCTGGTCGTCGGGTTCCGCATCGGTTCCTCTGATCGCGCCGGTGTCTCCCGATTCGATTTCAGCCATCCTCGCCCCCTCGGAAGGCCGGTGCGTACGTCCGGTACATGTCGTAGACGACGAACGTCGCCACCGCGGCGCCGAGAAGCAACAACGGAATCGCCAGCCGGAGTGGAAGTGGCCCGTACGTGGCACCGAAGCTCTGGTGCATGTGAACTATCCTCGTCACCAAACACTGGGACTCTCGGCGGTAAATAGCCTCTGGTTCGGGGGGTTCGGCGACTGCCGATACTCCCGAGAACCGACGCGAGACGTTTATTACGCTCGGAACCCTGAATAGGGCAAGCCAATGACATCTCGACGGTCGGCGCTCGCACGCCTCGGTGCGGTGGCCGGCACCCTCGGGCTCTCGGGCTGTGCGCGCTTCCTCGGATCGGCCGGCGACGGTGGTGCCACTGACCTCCCGCCCAACCCGCACGCCGACGTCCTTCCCAGCCGACAGTTCGCCCAGGCCGCCTATCTGCCGACCGACGCGGATGGCAACGACATCCAGGCCCGGTACCGGCGCGTCCTGCTTTTGGATCTCGATGTCGACCCGTCCGCCTCGGCCGCCCGGACGGTCGAACGCGGGATGCGAACGGTCGAGTCGGCCTTCGACTGGCGTGCCGACGGCCTGTTTCACACCCTCGGCTGGGGAACGCGGTACTTCGAGCGGATCGGCGAGCTCGGACGGGCACCCATCTCCAACCCGCAGGTGCTCTCCCGCATCGACGACCCCGAACTCCTCTCGTTCGACGCCGTCCTCGTCCTGGAAAGTGACGTTCCCTCACATCTGACCGCCGTCGAGAACGCGATGTTCGGGTCGTCGGACACGCTCCATGGCGTCGCCGTCGACGCCCCGCTCGGCGACGTATTCTCCGTCGCGAAGCGCCGAACCGGCTTCCTGGGCGAAGGGCTCCCCGCACGCCACGCCGATGTCGAGGGTATCCCTACCGGTGCGCTCTCGGCGAACGAGCCGACGTTCATGGGGTTTTTCTCGGATCGCCAGGGCACCCAGGCGAGCGAGGATCGGGTCGCCATCGACTCCGGCCCGTTCGAGGACGGCACCACGCTCCACGTCGCCCACCTGACGCAGAACCTCGACACCTGGTGGGAGGGACTGGACGACGCCGGCCGTGTCGCGCGGATGTTCTCCCCGGAGTTCGACCCCGCGGATGTCGACGCGCTCGGCGCCAACGTCCCGTTCACCGACGCTGTCCGTGAACACGCCCGCGAGTTCGATGTCGTGGGCCACCACGAGAAAGTCGCGCAGGTTCGACACGACGGCGAACCGCTGATCCTCCGGCGCGATTTCAACACGACCGACGGCGGGCACGCTGGCGTCCACTTTCTCTCCTTTCAGCGGAAACTCGCTCACTTCCGGCGCACTCGCCGCGCCATGAACGGCTGGTACGTCCGTGACGACAGTCCGGCGATCACCGACCGGAAAAACAACGGCATTCTGCACTTCATCGACGTGCAGTCACGCGCGAACTTCTACATCCCGCCGCGCGACCGGCGGGCCTTCCCCCTCTACTGACCGGATCGGTCGTTCGACTCCCGAATCCACCCCGTCAGCCGCGATACGTCGACTGGCTGCCTACTCGATGTCCTTGATGACCGAGTCCTGCTCGACCGGTTCAGTGATGTCTTCGAGGCTGATATCCCCGTCCACTTCGCCCATGTTGCGCTCGTGCGGGCCGATGTTGTACTCCCAGACCTCCATTCCTTTGTACGTCTCGACGGCCCCCTTAGGGCGCCAGTCCAAATCTTTTCGTGCCATACGATACCATAGTTCGTGACGCCCGCCTACTAAACCCTTCGCCCGGCTGAACGGTTCGGCGGCGCCGCGATCAGACCGGCGGCGCGTTCGGCGGTCGGTCGTCGTCGCCGGAGAAGGCGCCGACGAACAGGTCGACGTGCAGGCGGAGGATCGTGCCCTCGTCGAGCCCCGTCTGTGCGGCCTGTTCGGACAGGAGGTCGGCGAGATCCGAACTCGGTGTGTAGTGGATCTCGCCCGCTTCGGCGTCCACGTCGAACGCGATTTCCGTGGCGCCGGTGACCAGATACTCGATTTCCAACAGCGCCTGTTCGACTTTCGTCTCGATGGCCGACTCTCGGTCTTCCATGCGCGCCGCGGCCCACTCGTCGGCCGCCTCGTGGAACCGCTCGCTCATCTGGATGGTCAGACTCATACTAGGTACTGAATACGAGTGCGAGCACACGGCGCCGTGCGCTCGCGCCGGGACTGACGGCTATCACTCTCAGAACGACACTCCTTCGCCCTCGAACGCGGGTTCGAAGCGGACGGATTTCTCGCACGCCGGACAGGTCGTCACGAACACGTCCTGTTCCACAGCCTCGAACCGCGCGAAGTGACCGCACGCGCTACACTCGTAGCGCATCGATCACTCCGGTGGCCACGGCTCGGGCGCCGGTTCCTCCTCGCTCAACTCGCTGTAGAGGACGGCCAGCAGCGCCAACAGCCCCCCGAGGACGAGCAAGCCGATGACGCCGGGCACCGGTGTCTGTCCCACGCCACCGCTCGACAGTGGCCCGAGTCGGTTGTACACCTGCAGGACGGTCAGGAGTACCCAGACCACCGCGGCGAGGACGCCGAAAGTGACGATGCGTGCCTGTGAAAACGCTGTTCTAAGTCCCATGGTAACTCGACACACGGTATTTCGTCCCGACTGACAAAAATTTATTCCTCGGACAGTTCCCAGCCAGCCTTCTCGGCTGCTTCCGTGAGGGGGACGAACTCCCAGTCGGCCGCGGCGGCGACGCGTTCGTCCTCGCCCGCGACGCCGACGACCACCATCCGTTCGGCGTAGAACATGGAGCGCGGGCCGATCTCCGCGAGGCGCTCCCCCGGCCCGGTGCCGGTGCCGCTGAAGAAGTCGGCGTCGACGCCGTGTTCCCGCTGGAAACGGTGAATGATCGGCGTCTCCACGCGGCCGACGATCCCGATCCAGTCGGCCCACGTCCCCGCGTCGGCGAACGCCGCGGACGGGGTCGCGAGTCGCTTGGCCGCCCGGTAGGTCAGTGCCATCGTCATGTCGTCGGCGTCCTCCCCGTGCGGGGCCGCCCCCGTCGTCGCCCGGTCGGCCTCGTCCGTCTCGTCGGGGACGCCGCCCTCGACGGCCGCGCGGTCGCCGGCCGGCGAACTCCCGGCTCCACCCCCCTCGATAGGGATGCCGACGGGTTTGTCGTCGGCCTGGCGCGGCACCCGAGGGGTCGCCCGGTGTTCCGTCCGGGCTCTCTCGTCGCTCTCGCTACTGGCGGTCGTCGATTCGCCGCTTCGTTCCGTCCGCGTGCCGAACGGGTCGTCCGGTTCCTCCGCGGGGTCGCCGTCGCCCCGCCAGAACCAGTCGCCGCGGTTCGGTTCGTCGTCCGGTGCCTCGCCGTCGGTGTCGATGTCGTCCAGGTCGATGCGGTCGGTCATGGTCTTCCTATCGTCGTGCCGACCCGGCCGCCGAGCGTGTCGGCCCCGGTCTCGCTCCGGTACTCGTGGTAGTCCCACGTTACCGTCTGACACAATAAAACCCATCGGCGGGTGATCGTCCGACCGGCGCGAATAGTTAACATTCGTTACGCATATGAGTATAGTATGGCCGAAACGATCCGACGGCTGGAATCGCTCGATCCGCGTCCACTGTCCGACCGAACCTGTCTCGTCACAGGGGCGTCACGTGGAATCGGTCGCGAAATCGCCTTCGAACTCGCCCGCTGTGGCGCCGACGTGGCGGTCAACTACCGCAGTTCGGACGCCGAAGCGCGGGCCGTCGCCGAGGCTATCGAGGAGCACGGCGAGACGGCGGTGTGTGCACAGGCGGACGTGGCCGACCCCGATGCGGTCGAGCGGATGGCCGAGGAGGTGCGCGCCGAACTCGGATCGGTCGACGTACTCGTCAACAACGCCGGCATCACCATCGACCGGAAGTTCGAGAACATGACGCATGAGGACTGGCAGACGGTTCTCGACGTCAACCTCGGCGGGACGTTCAACTGTACCAAGGCGTTCTTCGAGGACATCCGGTCGGCGGAACACGGTCGACTGATCAACATCTCCAGTGTGGTCGGGCAACAGGGCAACTACGGCCAGGCGAACTACGCCACGTCGAAAGGCGGGATGTTCGCGTTCACGCGGACGCTCGCGCTCGAACTCGCCGCCGAGGGCTCCACGGCCAACTGTGTCGCCCCCGGGTTCGTGAAGACGGATATGCTCGAGAAGGTGCCCGAACGCGTCCAGGAGAAGATCAGGGAACGCATCCCGCTGGATCGCTTCGCCGACCCCGAGGACATCGTCGGCATCGTCCGGTTCCTGGCCAGCGAACACGCGAGCTACATGACCGGACAGGTGCTCGGCGTCAACGGCGGGCTGGAGTGGTGACGATGCCGACGCCGAGCGCACGCCGCCAGGGATGGTAACCGTCGTCGCCATCTCCGGCAGCCTCCGGGACTGGAGTTACACGCGGTTCGGCCTCGCCCGCGCGCTCGACGCCGCCGAGGCGGCCGGCGCCGACGCCGAGTTGCTCGACCTCCGGGCGTTCGACCTGCCGCCGCTGAACGCCGACGCCGACACGCAGGGCGACAGCGAAGCGTTCGCACAGCGGGTGCGTGCCGCCGACGCCGTGTTGCTCGGCACGCCGGTGTATCACGGCTCGTACTCCGGCGTGCTGAAAAATGCCCTCGATCACTGCGGGTTCGACGAGTTCGAGGGCAAAACGGTCGGACTGCTCGCCGTCGCCGGCGGCGCCTTCCCCATCACGGCGCTGGAACACCTGCGGTCGGTGTGCCGCGCGCTCGACGCGTGGGTGCTCCCCCACCAGGCGGCGATTCCCCGGGCGTCGTCGGCGTTCGAAGACGAGGTGGGTTCGCAGCGGTCACGGGACGACGGCGAATCCCCCGCCATCGTCGACGACGCCATCGACGACCGGGTCGCCACCCTCGGTCGCCGGGTCGTCGAGTACGCCACCATCGAACCCGACCCGCCGACGTTCGAGAGCGATCAGAACGTCGGCGGCTAGCGGAGACCAGAACCCCTTTGCTGGCCGCCGTCCCAGCGTCACCCGTGACGACGTGGGTCGAGAACCCCCGCGGTGGGCGTGACCGCGGGCCGCGCGGCATCGCCCGTGCGTGGGTCGAAGTGCTGATCCGCCCCCGACGCTTCTTCGATCACGGGGTCGCGCCCGGCGATCAGGCGCCCGGCCTCGTGTTCGCCGTCGTGATGGCGGTTGCGTACGCCGTTTTGCTGGCGGTTTTCGACCCCGGGCGCTTCCCCGTCGGCGGGCCGCTCCGGGCGGCCGTGGTCGTCCTCCTGGTCGCACTGTTGATCGCTCCGGCGGTGCTGCACCTGCTCGCCGCGCTCCAGACGCTCTGTCTGATGGCGGTCGTCAGCGACCGCGCGGGCGTGAGCGAGACGGTGCAGGTACTCGCGTACGCGACGGCGCCCGCCCCCCTGGCGGCGCTCCCGATGGTACGGCTTCGGGTCGTGGCCTGTCTGTACGGGGCGGCCTTGCTCGTCGTCGGCCTCGCCGAAGTCCACGACACCACGACCGGGCGGGCGACGCTCGCCGGGTTCCTACCCGCCGTCCTCCTCTTTGGCTACGGGTTCGACGGCCTCGGCGCCCTCGTGACGTTGCTCCAGGCCTGGTACATCATCTGATCGGGGGTGTCCCGTCGCAGGTGATCCTTCCGTCACCCGGTCGATCCGGAAATAAGCGCCGAGCGTCACGAAGCGGGGCTGTCGGCAGCCGAATAGTTTCGACAAGCGTTTTAGGGTGTGGCTGTTCGATTCGCGTAATGGATTGGATCACCCACGAAGAAGACGTTTGGTTTGATTTCCGCGGCTCCCGCCCGAACCAACTAGTTTCGGGCCGATACTACAAGGGGACGGTCGACGGCTTCGCCGACTTCGGTGTGTTCGTCGACCTCTCTCCGGGCGTGACCGGGTTGCTCCACCGGAGCGAACTCGACCGCCGCCTCGAGAGTCTCGACTGGGAGCCCGGCGACACCGTGTTCGTCCAGGTGAAAAACGTTCGTGACAACGGCAACGTCGACCTCGCGTGGTCGAAGCGGCAGTCCGAACGCGAGTTCCGCGGCGCGAAGATCCACGACCCCGAGGGTGAGGCCGACGGCGAACCCATCGAATCCGAGGAGGCCGACGAGGGCCCCGTCCGGAAGACGCCGAAGACGCAGACGCCCTCAACAACCCGCGGCGACGCGGGCAACGGGACGACGGAGGAATCGAGCGGCGCGACCGAACCCACCGAGACGACCTCCGAGGAGTCGACCGAACCCACCGAGACGGGGTCGTCCGACGGCGGGTCAGCGGTCGCTCGAACGGCCGAGGCCGAGAGCGACGAGTCGGCCGACCTCGACCGGGTCGATGTCGACTCGCTGTCCGACCGCGTCGGCGACACCGTTCGTCTCGAAGGCGAAGTCGTCGGCGTCCGCCAGACCAGCGGACCGACGGTGTTCGAACTCCGCGACGGGACGGGCGCTGTGGACTGCGCGGCCTTCGTCGAGGCCGGCGTCCGCGCCTACCCCGACGTCGAGGTCGGAAGCATCGTCCGCCTCGACGGCGAGGTCGAACTCCGCTACGACGAACTGCAGGTCGAGACCGAGGATCTCTCGATTCTCGAAGACGACGAGGCGGCGACGGTCGAGCGGCGACTGGCCGACGCGCTGACCGCGGAGGCACGCCCCGAAACCGTCGAATCGCTGGTCGATCACGACGCCGTCGACGCCGTCGCGGACGACATCCGCGACGCCGCGGAGACGATCCGGCGGGCCGTACTCGAATCCCGACCCGTGGTGGTTCGACACGGCGCGACGGCCGACGGCTACGTCGCCGGCGCCGCCATCGAGCGGGCCGTCCTGCCGCTGATCCAGGAGGAGCACGCCGCCGCCGACGCCGAGTACCACTACTTCACGCGGCGCCCCCTGGAGGGATCCGTCTACGATATGGACGATGCGACCAACGACGTGACCCGGATGCTCCAGGATCGGGAGCGTCACGACGAGAAACTCCCGCTGGTCTTGCTCGTCGGCACGGGGAGTACGGTCGAGTCGAGCGACGGACTGGGACTGCTCGGTATCTACGGCGCCCGACGTGTCGTCATCGACGCCGAAGTCGCGGACGCCGCGGTCGCCGACGACTGCGACGCCATCGTCAATCCCGGCCTGGCCGGTGCCGACGCCGCCGACCTCTCGACGGGGGCGCTGGCGACCACGCTCGCCGCGACGGTCAACACGGACGTACGCGACGACCTCTCGCATCTCCCGGCGGTCTCGTACTGGGACGACGCCCCCGAGGGCTACGTCGATCTCGCCGCCGAGGCCGGCTACGACGCCGACCGCACGCGCGAACTCCGCGAGGCCATCGCGCTCGAAGCGTACTACCAGTCCTACGAGGACAAGCGCGAACTCATCACGGATCTGCTGTTCGACGACGCCGGCGGTCTGGCCGGCCACATCAGCGAACAGTTCCGTCAGAAACTCGACGCCGAAATCGACACGGCGACCGCCAACCTCGACAGCCGCGACGAGGGCGGCGTGACGGTCGAGGTGCTCGACACGGACGCCTACACCCACCGCTTCGACTTCCCGCCGACGAGCCTCCTGCTCGATGCGCTCCACCGGCGTCGGAGCGAGGGCGACGAACACCTGACCGTCGGCATCGCCACCGACGAACTCTACCTCCGGAGCGGGGACGACCTGGACGTGCGGGGCGTGGCCGGCGACGCCGCCGAACGGGCGCCCGACGCGGGTATCACTGCCGCGAGCATTCGTGACGGCCGCATCGAGTTCCTCTCGGGGCGCCGCGATGCCGCGGTCGACGCCGTGATCGACGCCGCCGTCGACCGGCTGGCCTGATCCCCCGGAACGACACCCTTAACCCCGCGACCCGACGACACGACGACGATGAACGGCCTCGGGAGGGTGGGAGCATGAGCGCGGACACCGACACCGACCACGACGAGGCGTTCGAGCGGGTGTGCGAGGAACTCGTCGACCGCATTCTCGAGGGCGATCTGGAGCGTGACGACCTCGAATCGGCGAAACTCGACGCCTGCTCGAAACACTCGGCGGCGAAGGTGCCGAAGAACGCGCACATCCTCCAGCACGCCCCCGATGAGTACCGCGAGGAGGTGCAGGCGGTCGTCCGCCGCAAACCCGTCCGGACGGCGTCGGGCGTCTCGCCCGTGGCGATCATGACCTCGCCGCACATGTGTCCCCACGGGAAATGTCTCTACTGTCCCGGCGGCCCGGCCTCCGAGTTCGACAGCGCCCAGAGCTACACGGGCCACGAACCCGCGGCGGCCCGGGGCGAGCAGAACGACTACGACCCGTACGGGCAGGTCACCCTTCGCCTCGAACAGTTGCGCCACATCGGTCACCCCGTCGACAAGGTGGAGCTCATCCTGATGGGCGGGACGATGACCGCCCGGAGCCACGACTACCAGGAGTGGTTCGTCAAGCGGGCGCTCCAGGCGCTGAACGACTACGACGTGGACGCGACGCCGAACCCTGCGGAGGGACGGAGCTTCGCACAGGACGACCCCGACTTTCGCTATCTGGAGGACGTGATCGCCACGAACGAAACCGCGGACGTGCGGAACATCGGGACGACGTTCGAGACCAAGCCCGACTGGTGCGATCCGGAACAGATCGACCGGATGCTCCGGCTCGGCGGCACCAAAGTCGAGGTCGGCGTCCAGACCACCTACGAGCGGATCAACCGCGAGATGCACCGCGGGCACGGCGTGCAGGCGTCCATCGACGCCAACCGGCGCCTGCGTGATTCGGCGTTCAAGGTCGGCTTCCACATGATGCCGGGCCAGCCGGGTATGACCCGTGAGATGTGTCTGGAGGACTTCCGCCAACTGTTCGACGACCCGCGCTGGCGACCGGACTACCTGAAGATCTATCCGACGCTCGTCGTCCGCGGCACCCGTACGTACGACATGTGGCGTGGCGACGAGTTCGACCCGCTCGACAACGAGCAGGCGGCCGACCTCGTGGCGGAGGTGATGGATCTCATTCCGAAATACACCCGCCTCCAGCGGGTGCAACGCGACATCCCCGCCGACCACATCGACGCCGGCGTCTGGAAGTCGAACTTGCGGCAACTGGCCACACAGCGAGCCGAGGAGAGGGGGATCACGCCGCGGGACATCCGCGCCCGCGAGGTGGGTCACAACGACGCCGACCCCGACCCCGAGCGGGTGGAACTCGACGCACTCACCTACGAGGCCGGCGGCGGCACCGAGCACTTCATCAGTTTCGAAGACCCGGCCGAAGACTTGCTCATCGGCTTCTGTCGCCTGCGCTTCCCGAACGACCCCGTGCGGCGCGAACTCGACGACGCCGCCCTCGTGCGGGAACTCCACGTCTACGGGAGCGAGGCGGGTATCCGCGAGGAGACGGAGGGCGACTGGCAACACCGCGGCTACGGGCGTCGCCTCCTGGAACGCGCGGAGGAACTGGCGGCCGACGCCGGCTACGACAAGGTGAGCGTCATCAGCGGTATCGGCGTCCGACGCTACTACCGCGAGAAACTGGGCTACCACCAGGACGGCCCCTACGTCTCCAAACGGCTCGACAGCTGATGCCGTCGACCGACCGGCTCCTGGGAGCGATCCTGCTCGCAGGCGTCGTGTCGGCCGTCGCCGTCGGCCTCAGCCCGCCGAACCCGTACGCGCGACTCATCGTCGGCATCGGCGCGTTCCTCGGGTGTCTCCCGGCCGCCTATCTCCTCGCCGGGGTGCGTCCCTGAGCGTGTCCGGAACCGTTCACGCCGGAGCCGCATATATTCGTTGAGAATATAACAGTATACTGGAAAGAACCGGTGCCGTCCCCCAATATTTAACTCCACAGTTGCGTCACATCTTCCCAGTGATCGGATCCGATGTCGACTATGCGGAGTAGCGGCGTTCGTCTTCGGCGTATCACACGCAAACCGTTCGTCTGGGGGGTGGGGTCGTGACGCGACAGTCGCATGCGGTCCTTCTCGTCGCGGCGCTGGTCGTACTCGGCAGCCTCGGGTCGCCGCTGGTCGGCACCGCGGTGGCGGCGTCGGATCAGGCCGCCATCTACGACTCCGTCAACGGGGCGCAGATCAGCACGGCGACCGACGGCCAGACGGTGTACATCAACGCGAACGACACCGCGACGACCAACGGGTCGACGGTCGACGTGACGGTCACCAACGACAGCGGCGGGTCGATCACCGTCACGCTGTACGACAACGGCACGAACGCGGATTCGAGCGACGGCGGCAGTAACGGCGAATACTGGGGGTCGTTCACCGTGTCTGCCACGACGACCGACGACGCCAGCGACACGCTACAGGTCGCGAAGCGGCACTCGGCGAACGTGACCGTCGACCTCGACGGACAGAACGACGGCGCGACAGCGTCGGTGACGGCCGACTACGGCCCGGTGCCGACGGCGGCGACGACCCACGACAACACCACCGACGGCACCGTCGACAACGTGACGGTCACGTTCGACGAACCCGTCGACTCGGCGTCGGTCAGCACATCCGATTTCTCCGTCGACGGGAGTTCGCCGACGGGCGTCACCGACACCGACGGCGACGACACACTCGTTCTCCAGGTCGGTTCGACGCCGACGAACGACACGGGCATCACGCCCGGTGTGACAGTTCTCCAGGACGCGCTACAGGATTCCTCGGGGAACGCCGGCCCCGCAACCGGCGACGTGACGGTCACCGCCACCGACGGCGCGGCGCCGGTGGCGCTGTCGGCGACCTACCTGGACGCGAACGCCGACGGCGCCGTCGACCGCATCGACGTCGGCTACTCCGAGGACGTGTCGGCGTCGACCTACACCGACGGCAACTGGTCGCTCACCGCCGGGAGCGTCGGCCTCTCGAAAAACGGCACCGCCGCGATCTCGGGCGCCGAGATCCAGATCGACGTCGCCGGCACCGCCGACACGACGGGCGGGTCGACCGCGCCGACGCTCGACTACGCGGGGACGAGCGTCACCGACGGGTCGAACGCCGCGCCCGCCCAGACGCTGACGGTGGCTGACGGCGCCGCGCCGACGTTCGCGGGCGCGACGACCGCCGACCTCGTGGCGAACGGCCACGTCGACAACCTGACCGTGACGTTCACCGAGGCGGTCGCCTCGGGGTCGGTCGAGGCGGCCGACCTCTCGGTCAACGGCCTCTCGGGCACCGTCGTCGGCGTCGCCAGCGACGACGGCGACGACACGGTGAACGTGACGCTGTCCGAGGGGTCGACGGCCGACACGGGCGCGACCCCGACGCTCGCGTACACGCAGGCCGGCGGTAGCAGCTCGGCGATCCAAGACGGCGCGGGCAACCTGATGGCCGACGCCACCTCCGACCCCGCGGCGGATGGCGCCGCCCCCTACGCGCTCTCGATCACCGCGTTCGACGGCGGTGACGGGAGCACCGACGGAACGGTCGACCAACTCCGCGTGCGCTACTCCGAGGACGTGTCTGCGAGCACGCCCGAACTCGGCGACTACAGCCTCGGCGGCACCGACGCCGGGAACGTCACCCTCGACTCAGTGGGGACGAACGGGAACGACATCGAACTCGGCGTCACCGGTCCCGCCAACGACACGGCCCTCGATCTGACGCTGTCGTACGACCGAACCGCGGGCGCGTCGGATAGCGTCGTCGACGGCGTGACCAATCCCGCGTCGTCGTTCACCGGCCGGACGGTCGCCGACGGGGCCGGGCCACTGCTGCAGTCGGTGACGACGGCGGATATGGACAACAACGGCACCGTCGAGACGCTGCACGCGACCTACACCGAACCCGTCGACGGCGCGACGGCCACCGCGGGCGACTTCTCGCTGTCGACGGGGTCGGCCGACTCGCTCGCGCTCTCGCTGTCGGGGGACACGGCCCGGCTCTCGGTGAGTGGCTTCCCCACCGACACGAGCGTCACGCCCGACGTGACGCTGTCGGGCGATTCGATCCAGGATCTGGCCGCGACGCCGAACGGCAACCCGTCCCAGACGCTGACGGCGACGGACAGCGCGCCCCCCGCCGTGACCGCCGCGGCGACGAAGGACGCGAACGGCGACGGCGCCGTCGACCGCATCGACCTGACGCTCTCGGAGCCCATCGACGACGGCGCGTCGACGCTCTCGGCGTCGGCGTTCTCGCTCTCGTCCGGGTCGGTCGACGGGGCGACCACCGGGGCGACGGCCGACGACGACGCCGTCCGCCTGTCGGTGTCGGGGTTCTCGGGGAGCGACGCGACGCCGGACGTGACCTACGCGAGTGACACGTTCGTCGACTCGCTGGGGAACGGCATCTCCGGATCGACGACGTTCACCGGGACGACCAGCGGTGCGGCGCCCGTCGTGCAGTCGGCGACGACGCTCGACCGTGACGGCGACGGCGATATCGACGCCGCGACCCTCACGTTCTCCGGGTCGGTCGACGACTCGACGGTCGCGCCCGGCGACTGGGCGCTCGGCGGGACGACTGTCGAGGCGGTCGACACGCTGTCGACGGCCGACGACGACACGCTCCAACTGCGCATCACGACCGACGCGAACGAAGTGCCGGGAACGGCGGCCGTCGAGGTGACGTACACGCCCGGATCGGCCGCCGACCCCCAGGGGAACAGCATCGCGGCGGTCGCCGACACCGACGTGTCGGAGGCCGACGGCGCGACGCCGGTCGTCACGAACGTCTCGGCGTCGACCGACGTCGGGTCGCCGGCGACGATCGAGGTGACGGTGACGGCGTCCGAATCCCTCGGTTCCGTCTCGGTCGACCTGAGCGGGCCGCAGTCACGGACGCTCTCGAGTTTCGCCGTCTCGGGGGACGGGCCGTACACCCACACGCTGACCTACACCGTCGACACGGCGGGGACGTACACCGCGACGCTCCAGCGCGCGGCGGACGCCGCGGGCAACGACGGCGCGGCGAGCCAGCAGGACACCGTGGCCGCCGAACTCCTCCAGTCCAGTGGTGGTGGTTCCGGGCCGCGAGCGCCCGGATCGCCGACGGATCGCGTCGACTCGGCGACCATCCCCGTCTTCTCGGGGACTCAGTCCGCGACGTTCGACCTCGGATCGGGTGCGGTCGACCGGGTCGACATCAACAGCGAGGGCGAGGCGAACGGGTTCGCCCGGGCGACGGCGCTCTCGTCGCTCCCGGACGACACCCCGGCTCCCGCCGACCGGACGGTGAGCATCGTCTCCCTCCAGATGCCCGACGGCTGGCGTTCCTCGCCGGCGACGGTTCGTATGACGGTCGACGCCTCGGCGGTCGACGCCGACCCGGAGCGACTGCGGATCGCCCGCTACGACGACGAGGCGGGGTCGTGGTCGACCCTCGAAACGACCGTCGAGCGCCGGTCCGGAGACACGGTGGTGTTGACGGCCGAAACGCCCGGGTTCTCGACGTTCGCCGTGACCGAGACGGACGAGGCGGTGTCGACCGGGACGACGCCGCCCACGGCCACGCCGACGGCGGCGCCGCCGGCCGACGGCGGATCTGATACGGTGACGGTGTCGGTGACCGACGACACCGCGACGCCCCCGTCGCCGACGACCGACACCGCGACGCCCGCGGCGCCGACGACCGCCGGCGAGGGTGCTGGCTTCGGGCCGCTCGTCTCGCTCGCCGGCCTGTTCGCCCTGTTCCAGTTGCTCCGGCGCCGGGGCTGACCTCCCGCGTCCGGGTCACGGTTTCAAGACGGGGGCTCGCGTAGAGCGACCGTGACCGACCGGCGACACGACCGCCTCGACCGCACCCCGACGGTCGGGCCGCGAAACGCGCTGTGGCACTGGACGGCCGCCAAACACCCGCTTCGGATCGTGTTGAACTACGTCGCCGTCTGGCTGATCCGTCTCTCACCTAGCTTGCGGCTGAAAAACTGGCTCCTGCGCCGCCTCGGCGCCACCGTCGAATCCGGCGTCGCGTTCGGCCTGGAGGCGACGCCGGACGTGTTCTGGCCGGAACGCCTGACGATTCGCGCCGACGCTATCGTCGGCTACGACGCGACGCTCCTCTGTCACGAGTTCCTCCAGGAGGAGTACCGCACCGGCGAAGTCGTGGTGGGCGAGCGGGCGATGATCGGCGCGGGGGCGGTCGTCCTCCCCGGGGTGGAGATCGGCGCCGACGCGAAGGTGGCAGCCAACTCCCTGGTCACCGAGGACGTGCCGCCGGGGACGACGGTCGCGGGCGTGCCGGCCCGGGCGGTCGAGGGCGGCGTAGGCGAGGCTCGGGGTAGCGAATGATCGCCATCGTCGGCTGCTTCCGCTCGGCTTCCGGTTTTTTGTGAGTGGGTCGCGATACGTCCCGTATGAGCCTCGCGTCACTGGGAGAGTTACTGGGGCAGGAGGACGACGGTTCGGGGCCGATTGCGGGGCGATTCGAGGGCAACCATATTCTCGTGCCGCTTCTCACGTCCGAGGTGCCGGCCCTCACCGACCAACTCAAAGTCGCCACGACGCTCGCTCGGGTGACCGGGGCTGCCCTCTCCGTCGTCGATCCCATCACGGTTCCCGAGCAGACGCCGCGGACGTTCGGCCACGCGGTCGGCGACGCCGAAAACGACGCTCTCTTGAACTGGGTGTTCGACCAGACCGCGGATGCGACGCCACAACTGGACGGTGATCTCCTCCACACCAGGAACGTGGCGGCCGGCGTTCTGCAGGTCGTTCGAACCAACGACATCGACACACTCGTTCTGCCGAGTGGCTCCGACAGTCGCCGCCTCCGTAAGGGAATCACCGAACGGATTGCGGTACACGCCGAGTGTGATGTCGTCGTCGTGAACGGGCAACCCGGATACGAGGAGGTGCCGTCGATCCTGCTCCCCGTCGCGGGCGGCCCTCACTCGGGGCTCGCAGCCGACCTCGCGCAAACTATCGCCGCCGACTGCGATGCGTGGGTCGACGTTCTGCACGTCGTCGACGAAGACCCATCCGAGCGTCGCCGCGACGTGGCGAACGACCTGGTCGACGACATCTCTCACCGGATCGACCGTCTCGAGACGACGACGACGTGGGTGCTCGAGGCCGACGACATCGCCGAGGCGATCATCGAACAGTCCTCCTACTACGGGCTTACGATCATCGGTGCGCCGACCAAAGGTCGGCTCCGACAGTTCGTCTTCGGCTCGACGAATCAGGCCGTGCGGACGAACGCCGGTAGCGTCGTACTGTCGGTGCGAAACAACCGTCGGCGCTCGTCGACCGTCGACTGAACAGCCCGCCCTGCGTTCGCGCGGATCGATACGCTACGTGCGGATCCGGACGAACCCCTCGGCGAACACCTTGCTGTTCGGGAAGACGTACTCCTCGCCGTCGGTTTCGACGTGCGTGACGAATAGATCCATCTCCTGGACGATCCCGCGCACGTCGCCGACGCGGATCTCGTCGCCGATGGTGTAGGGCTGGTGGAGCAGGAGATACGTGCCGACCGCGCCCGCGGAGAGCAGGTGGCGGAAGGCGATCCCACCGAGAAAGATCAGGGCGAAGACGTAGGCCGCCAACAGGACGATGAGCGCGGCGGTGGCGACGCCGACCTGGCCGAGGGCGATCAGCGCCGCCAGGTAGAACACGCTGTATTTGGCCATCAGGGGGAGGATGCCGATCTGCGGGAGTTTCACCCCGCGGAACCGCTCGGAGATCAGCAGTTCCACCTTGTCCCCGAGGACGATGCCGACGATGAGGACGATGACGGCGAAA
Organism: Haloplanus sp.; assembly: GCA_042216725.1. Lineage (GTDB taxonomy): Archaea > Halobacteriota > Halobacteria > Halobacteriales > Haloferacaceae > Haloplanus. Next base: position 6,281 of record JBDGTP010000014.1, on the reverse strand, counting down.
AACAGCTGTGGTAGGAAGCCGGCGACGGCGTTCCAGAACTGGGCGACGTACTCGATTTCGGCGACGGCGACGGCAGCGAACACCGCGAGACCGAACACGAAGTAGCCCGCGATGGCCGCCAGGATGGCGACGGTCGAGGTGCCGAACTCACGAGCGGTTCGCTCGAAGGTGGTGCCCTCGATGGCGCTGGGGACGCCCGCCCGCCTGAGGAGGCGACGGGTGAGGATACGGGTCACCCAGCCGCAGATGAGGCCGACGAACAGCGTCCCGAAGGCGAGCCAGAAGCGGATCGGGACGGACGCGACGGCCTCTCGGATCGCACCGCTCTGCATCTCAGTACGCCTCCGGATCGATCTCCAGAATGAGGTCGCCTCCCTTGAACGCCCGCACCATCCCGTCGGACTCCGAGAGGACGATGGCGATGGCGTTGGTGTCGCGCGTGATCGCGCCCCCGGCCATGTGACGTGCGCCGAGTCCCTTCGGGATGTCGACGCCCTCGGCCGACGGCTCCAGGTACCGATACGCCGAGACGATCTTTCCCGAGTCGGACACGATGAAGGCGCCGTCCAGCCGCGAGAACTCCTTGAGCATCACGTTCACGATGGGGTCGCCCACGTGGACGTGGGACTTCTCGAAGGGGTTGTAGCTGAGCGGCCGGGACTTGTTCATCACCTTGCCCGCGTCGCCGACGACGAACAGCGCACCGACGGGCTTGCCCTTCTGCCCTTTCTTCCCGAGGTCGATAGCCACCTCGAACACGTCGCGGATGACGCCCGGTTCGGCCCGCGAGTCAGTGAACAGATCGTAGATGCCGGACTGCATCGACTCGTCGACGCGCACCCGAACCAGACAGTCGGCGTCGTCGGTGAACATGCCGACGACACAGGCAACGGTATCGCCCTCGGTGACGAGGCCACGATCCATCGCCCCCTCGATACCGAACCTGATGCGGTCGCGGGTGTTCTCGAAGGAGAGCGGCAGTTCGACGAACGACTCCGCACCGACGGCGTTCTCCGCGGCGACGACGATCAGAGTGTCGCTCGCGTCGACGAACCGCTCGTGGTACGCCGCGGACGGAGAGAACAGAAACAGTCCATCGATATCGGCCACAAGGTCGGCCAGAGAATCCCGTAACGTCGCCATTGCCGGAAGGTCGAGACGAGCCGAAATAAAGGTTTGTGACCCGTCACACGCCCGTCATGCGCTGTTCTTCTACTACTCTTCGCGTAGCGTCGTCACGTGGTCGATCCGTCGCTGGACGAGGTCGGGCTTACCGATGTCGTGTCTGATCCGCAGGCCGTCGCCCGCGGCCGCGAGGGCGTCCGCCGCGATTGCCTCGGCGCCCGTGATCGTCCCGTCGATGCCGACCACCGCGAACGCTCGCGATGTCGTGGTGTAGAGGCCGTCATCGCGCGCGTCGACGCTCGCGTAGAAGAGGAGGGCGTCGCCGGTCGCGCTTTCGGCGGCCGCCGCCGCGACGCTCTCCTCGTCCACGTCGATGCGCGCGCCCGCGTCCGGATCGGTCGGGTAGCCCGCCGGTACCGCGTACTTACAGACCGTCGCCCGGTCGGCAAAGGAGAGGTCGGGCAGTCGCTCGCCGTCACGGGCGGCCGTGAGTACGTCGAGGAAGGGGGTGTCGAGAACGGGCAGGGTGTTCATCGCTTCGGGGTCGCCAAAGCGGGCGTTGAACTCCACGACCCGCACGCCGTCGGCGGTGAGCATGAACTGCCCGTAGAGGACGCCCGTGTAGTCGTCGAGGGCGTCGACGGTCGCCTCCAGAATCTCGACCGCCGCGCCGTAGTCGTCGTCGTCCATGAACGGCAGGGTGTGGTCGGCGTCGCTGTAACTCCCCATGCCGCCCGTGTTCGGCCCCTCGTCGCCCTCGTAGGCGCGTTTGTGATCCTGGACGGCGGGCGTGGGCCGCACCTCCCCGTTGGCGACGAACGCCTGGACGGTGAACTCCTCGCCGACGAGGCGGTCTTCCAACACGACGCGGTCGTAGTCGGACTCCCGGAGGTACGTCTTGGCCTCCGCTTTGGTCACCTGATCGCCAGTGACACGGACGCCTTTGCCGCCCGTGAGGCCAACGGGCTTGACCGCCAGGTCGCCGTCGGAGGCGTCGATGTAGTCGCAGGCGGCGTCCATCTCCTCGAACGTCTCGAAGTCGGGACAGCCCGGAATCCCGTTCTCGCGCATGAACCGTCGCTGGTAGGCTTTGTCGGTCTCGATGCGGGCGGCGTCGGCCTCCGGGCCGAAGGTGTAGACGCCGGCGTCGCCGAGGGCGTCGGCGACGCCCGCCGCGAGCGCCGACTCCGGGCCGATCACGGCGAGCGTCGCGTCTACGTCTTCCGCGAACGCGACGATGCCCTCCGCGTCGCGTTCCTCGATGGCGCGCATCTCCTCGGCCAGCGCCGCGATGCCGGGGTTGCGGTTGCTCGCACAGGCATAGAGGTCACAGTCCGGCGCGACGGCGCGGGCGATGGCGTGTTCGCGCCCGCCGCCGCCGACGAGAAGCACTGTCTCGGACATACGAGCCGATCCCCGGGGCAGCGGCCTAAACGTTGCCCTTCAGCGGTCACTCGCTGTCGAGACGGCGACGCCCGCCCGGCCGCCGGCGGCGGCGAACAGGCCCAGAGCGGCGAGCGCCGCGCCTCCCCCCGCGAACACCATCGGGAGTTGGTAGCCGATCCCGAGTTGCGTCGCCGGGAGGGTGAACAGCGGCGGGCCGATGGCCTGGGCCCCCAGGATGACGCTCGTCCGGAGGCTCATGACGCCGCCCCGGAACTCGGGGCCGGCGAGCGCCGACAGCGCCGACGCGACGGAGGGGAGGACGAGGCCGTGACCGGCGCCGAAGACGCCGAGGGCGAGGAGGATGCCCACGGCGGAGCCAGCGGCCCACACGCCAGCCAGGCCGATAGCGTAGCCGACGAAGCCGACGGCGACGAGGCCGAGATTCGACAGGTGCCGGGCGAAGCGACCGTTGAAGACGGCCACGACCGCTGCGACCATCATCGCGCCCGTGACCAGGGCGCCGATGCGTCCGGTGTCGAGGCCGTAGCCCTCCAGCAGGAAGGGAACCGCCGTCAGGACGCCGCCGAAAAAGAGGGTGAACCCGAAGAAGGTCGCGCCGTAGACGGCGAGGGCGTCGCGGGCGGGAAGCGACGCCATCGCGGCACGGAGATACGACCCGTCGGTCGTGGTGCCCGCGCTCTCGCTGTCGGCCGCCGGCGCGTCGAGATACCAGTACACTAGCGCCGCGACGACGACGCTCGATCCGTAGAGGTAGAAGGGGGCGTCCCACGACCGCGCCGCGAGCGCCCCTCCGAGGACGGGGCCGGCCGCCGCGCTGAACGAGATGGCGGCGCTGACGACGCCCATCACGGCGTTGCGGCGTGCCCCCTCGTAGTAGTCGCCGACGAGCGCCAACGCCAGCGAGGCGAGGATACTCCCCCCGACGCTCCCCTGTACGACCCGGAGTGCGAGGACGGTCAACAGGTTCGGCGCCGCCGTCACCGCGACGCCGGCGAGGCCGTAGATCAACAGACAGGGCACGACCACCCGTCGCCGGCCGAGGCGGTCGGCGTACATCCCCACGACCGGCGCGAGGATGGCTCCCGGTGCGGCGAAGGCCGTGATGACCAGCCCGCTTCGCGTACTCGACACGCCGAACGCGTCGGCGATGGCCGGCAGTGCCGGCCCGACGATGTTCACGTCAAGCGGCGCCACGGCCGCCGTCGCTACGAGGAGATACAGCCGTCGTGAGCGCCAGGGGATGCCCGTCCCCGTCTCGTCGTCAGCCATCGGATTGGCTGATAATCGGCACGGTACTCAACGGTTTGGGTTCGGAACCCCCTACTCCGCCTCGTCGGCCGCGGCGTCGAGGCGTTCGTATCGGGTACGAAACTGGCTCTCACAGGAGGAACAGCAGAACTGGTAGCGGTCGCCACCGATCCGGGCGCTCGTCCCCTCGCTCGTCACCGTGTTCTCACACTCGGCACAGGTCAGCGCGAACTCCGTACCGCCGACCGTCGGCGTCCACTCCACGTCGGTCAGAAGCGTCACGTCGTAGTCGTCGACGGCGTCCTCGCCGACGGCGCCGGCCAGCCACGCCGGCACGTCGCCGCTGGGCACCCGAGCGGTGCAGATCAGGTCGCGTTCCGCCGTCGTGAAGACGTGTTCGACGGCCTCGGCGTCGCGGGCCGCCGAGCGCACGTCGTCGAACGACCCCGCGGCCGCCTCGACGGTCAGCAGGACGGGCACGCCGCCCTCGAGTTGCGACCGGTCGACATCGAGAGTGAATCGGCGGACGACCCCCATCTCCCGGAGGCGGTCGACCCGATCCGACACCGCGGGTGGCGACAGGTCGACTCTCTCGGCGATCTCCGCCCAGGGGCGCCGGGCGTCGCTCATCAGCAACTGCAGGATTTCGAGATCGATCTCGTCGAGATCGCGCATGCCGGGCGAAGGCGTGGCGAACGGATGTACCTTCGGTTGCGTGTCGATACGGGCGCTCACCGTTCGGTTGCGTGTCGATACGGGCGCTCACCGCCCGTCACGACCCGTCGTCGTCGGCGTCCGACGGCAGTAGGTCGTCCGGGGTGCGGCGGAGGTGGTCTTTCTCCAAGTGTTGTCGCATTCGCTCGCGGTCGTCCGCCGTAATCCGCGACTCCCGCCGCTCGTCGGCGTCGTTTTCGTCAGTCTCGGCGGCGGACTCCGCGTCTCCGTCGGCATCGCGCACGTCACCGTTCGCGTCTCTGACGCCCGGAGAGGTCGGGAGTACCCCGATGGCGACCGCGCCAGCGTGAACCGTCAGGAATACTGCGCTCGCGGCGAGCACCACGAAGCCGATTGTCAGGAGCGTGTGCGAATCCATGCGTGGGCGGCAGACCTCGTTGTCCTGTCAGAGTAATCAACCGTGTGGACGTGAAAACCGGATCTCACCGTTTAATCCGAGTTAAGTGGCGGTATGGACTCCTTACCGGTCACTCGTGGCGTGTCAGTTCTGTTCCCGGAGTTGCTCGCGGTGCAAAGAGAGGATCAGATCCGCGAGGACGCCGAACATCAGCAGTTGGACGCCGACGAGGATGGCGAAGGCGGCGACGACGGCGAGCACCTCGTGGGAGATCTGCCGGGTGACCCACTCGACGGCGACGTAGACGGCGACGAGGAACCCCGCGGCCGTCGCCACTGTTCCCACGCTCCCGAAGTAAAACAGGGGGTTGTTCGTCTTCGCCCGGCGGTACAGTTCGAGGAGGATGATCCCGCCGTCGCGGATGGGGTGGAGGTTCGTGTTCGACCCCGCGGGCCGGGGCTGGTACGTGATGGGAACGACCGTCGTACGAATCCCGCGCTTGGCACACTCGACGGCCATCTCCGTCTCGATGCCGAACCCGTCGGCCGTGAGGTGCATCCGCTCGAACGACTCCCGGGTGAACGCCCGGTAGCCCGAGAGGATGTCCTCGAACGACTCGCCGTGGATGACGCCGAAGGCGCCGTTGATGAGGCGGTTGCCGACGCGGTTGAGCAGCGTCATCGCGCCGGGGCGCATGTCGGCAAAGCGGTTCCCGATGACGTGTTCGGCCGTCCCGGAGCGCAGTGGTTCGAGGAGCCGTTCGGCGTCGTCGGCGCGGTACGTCCCGTCCCCGTCGAGCATGAGGACGTACTCCGTGTCGATGTGTTCCGCGACGGCTTCCCGGACGGCCTGTCCCTTGCCCGATCCCGTCTGTGTGACGACCCGAGCCCCGGCCTCGCGGGCGGTCGCTCGCGTTCCGTCAGTCGATCCGCCGTCGATCACGAGGACGTTGTCGTAGCCTGCATCACGGAACTCGCCGACCACGTCGCCGACGGTCTCCGCCTCGTCGAGCGTGGGAACGAGCACACAGACGCCGTCGGAACCCGACATGATATGGGCGTCACCGGGGGAGCCCAAAAGACGTTCCTATCCAGTCCGGTCGTCTCGGCGGCTACTGGGCGGGGTTCCCGTCCTCGTGGGCCGCCGTGAGTCGCCGTTCGGCCTCCTCGCGGTCTTCGGGGTAGCCCACGTCGATCCGCCAGCCGTCCATCCGGATGGCGTCGATGGTTCGCCCGCTCTGGATCAACAGATCGATGGCGTCCGGGAGTTCGTACTCGCCGCGGTCGGAGGGCTGGACGAGGTGGCAGGCGTGGAAGATGGCGGGCGTGAACGTGTAGAACCCGGTCATCACCAGATTCGACGGCGGATCGTCGGGCTTCTCGACGACGCGGGTGATCTCGCCGTACTCGTTGGTGTCACAGACGCCGTA
>JBDGTP010000077.1:0-27110 GCA_042216725.1 Haloplanus sp. | reverse complement strand
GTCGAACTCACCTACAACTACGACGGCCGCACCTACGAGATGGGCGACGCGTGGGGCCACCTCTGTGTCCGGGTCGACGACCTGCACGACGACTGGGAGCAACTGATGGTGCGGGAGGCCGCCGACTACCGCGACCCCGCCTCCTGTGACGACATGTACGCCTTCACGAAGGATCAGGACGGCCACGAAATCGAACTCATCGAGCGGGCGAGTCAGGAACCGCCGCTGTTCCCGGAGTAGCCGTCGCACGACCGGGATTTAAAATAGGACGACCGGGTACACCGGAGTATGGCGAAATACTCAACGGGCTCCGACCGCGGCAGCGATGACGGCGACGCCTGTGAACTCTGCGGGCGCGAAACGTCGAACCTCCAGCGGGCGAACGTCGCGGGCGCGAACCTGCTCGTGTGTTCGAACTGTGCGCCACACGGGGAGTCGGACGACCGCGGCGGAGGATCGAGCGGTCGCTCCCGGTCGGGCGCCGAGTCCGGATCGGAGTCACGCGACGGCGACGAATCCAATCGCCGCAAGCGCGCGGCCCAGAACACGGCCCGCATCTACGACGCGGCCACGAGCAACACGAAACACTGGGAGGAGGAGGGCACCGACTACGAGGAGGATCGCCTCCCGTATCTCGTCCCAGGCTACGGCGACCGCGTCGAGACCGCTCGACAGGATGCGGGCCTCACCGTCGCGGAACTCGCCGACGCGGTCGACGCCGACGAGGACGACGTGCTCGCGGTCGAACAGGGTCGGGCGACCCGCGCCGGCGTCGGCGGATCGGTCGTTCGCGCCATCGAGGAACGACTGGATCTCGACCTCGTCGACGAGTAGAGCGGAATGGTTTTACTCGCTGCGCGTCCGACTGGCGGCCATGCCCGCACCGACCCGCGCCCCCGCCGAACCCGAGGTTCGGGAGTTCGAGGCGACTGTCGAGCGCGTGGAGCACGGCTCCACGGGTAGTGAAATCGTTCTCGATCACACGTACTTCTACGCCGAGAGCGGCGGCCAACCCGCCGACTGCGGCACGCTCGCCGGCGTCCCCGTGACCGACGTGCAGGCCGACGGAGACGCCGTCGTCCACACCCTCGCCGAGGACGCCGGCCTCACGCCCGGCGAGACGGTCGTCGGCGTCGTCGACGACGACTTCCGCACTTACTGCACCCGCGCCCACACCGCGAGCCACCTGCTCTACGGTGCCGGCCGTCGCCTCCTCGACGACCTGGGGTACGGCGGGTTCGGTATCGACGCCGAGAAGGTGCGCGTCGACTTCGCCACCTCGACCGACATCGACGACGCGGTGTTGGTCGAACTCGAACGCCTCACCAACCGGGCGGTGTGGGATTCCCGTCCCGTCTCCTGGGAGACGGTGCCCGTCGACGAGGCCCGCGCCCGCGACGACGTGGCGTTCAACACCAAGACCGAGGCGGGCGTGATGGCCGACGCCGACGCCGTCCGTCTCGTCGACATCGAGGACTGGGACGTGGCGGCCTGTGGCGGCACGCACGTCACGAACACGCGCGAAATCGGCCCCGTGGAAGTGCTCGACCGCTCGAACCCCGGCGAGGGCCTCACGCGCGTCGAGTTCGCGGTCGGCCCGAGCGCCATCGACCGCCGGGCAACGGTTCGGCGGGCCGGACTCGGCGCCGCCCGCCAGTTGGGGACGAGTCTCGATGCTCTCGACGACGCCGTCGCGGATCTCCAGGCCGAACGCGACGACGCCGAGGCCGAGGCGCGGGCGTACAAGGCGGAGGTGCTCGGTGCGCGCCTGTCGGCGCTCCCGACGGTCGACCGCGAGGGCACCGTCTGGCGGGTCGGAACCGTCGCGGACTTCGGCCCCAACGAGGTGGGCGAGGCGGCACAGGAACGCGTCGGCGACGACGCCGACGTGATCGCGGTCGTGGGCGAGGGGTCGGCGCCGTACGTGGTGGTGGCGACGACGGGCGCAGCCGAGGCGAACGCGGGCGACATCGTCGCCGACGTGACCGACGCGTTCGGCGGCGGCGGCGGCGGGGGCCCCACCTTCGCCCAGGGCGGCGGCCTCGACGCCGATCCGGACGCCGTCGTCGACGCCCTGCGCGGGGCGCGATAACGATCAGCGCCGCCGGAAGAGGAGCGCGGCGCCGAGAATCGCGAGGACGGCGAGCGCGGGCGTGAAGCCGGGGCTGACCAGCCCGGTCGCGGTCGGCGTCGGCGTCGGCGTGACCGTCGCCGACGCGGTCGGTGATGGGTCGACCGTCTCCGTCGGCGTCCCGGTCACGTCGCGGTCGGGAGCAATCGCTTCGATCTGCACTTCGTTCGACGTGCGATCCGAGGTTGCGGCCTGGAGCGTGTGTGTTCCGGGCTCCTCGATCCGCACCGCGAGTTCACCGTCGGTATCGGTGGTGCCGACGCGTTCGCCGTCGAGAGTGACCCGCGCGCCGACCACGGGGTCGCCGTAGGCGTCCGTCGCGGTCACGAGGATGCGTTCGCCCGCCACCATGCGACTGCTGACCACGCGGAGCGAGAGCGACGGGGGACGCGATAGGCCGACCGAGACGGTGGTGTTCGTCTCGTTGATCCGGAGTTCGCGCGTGACGCTGCGGTAGCCGGGCCTCGTGACGCGCAGGGTGGTTCGGGTGTTGACGGGGGCGTCGACGGTCACGTTGCCGCTCCGGCCGGTGTGTTCCGTCGCGATGCCGTCGAGGGTGACGTTCGCTCCGGCGACGGGCGTCGCGGGATCGAAGTGGGGGTCGACGACCCGAACAGTGACGTCGACGGTTCCGGGCCGGAGCGCGACCCGATTCGTCACGTCACCCTCGACACTCAAGGGCTTTCGACGGGTGTAGTAGCCGGATTTCGTGACGGTGATGGAGTAATCGCCCGCCCGAATCACGCTCGACTCGAACACGCCGCGGTCGTTGGTCGTCCCCGTCGCCACGTCCAGTCCTCCCCGTTCGACCAGCACCGACGCGCCTGCGATGGGCCCGTCCGGACCGCTGACTTCGAGACGGATCGAACTCTTGCGGTAGACCGTCACCTCGACCGCTCGCTCCGACGCGTCGCTGATGACGTACGGATCGGTACGGACGTACTGAGGGTGGTTCACCGCGACGGTCACCCGAGCGCCGGCCGGCACGTCCACGAACGCCTTCCCGTTGCCGGCGGTGGTAGCCGTCGTCGACCCCCCGTCCCACGTCACGTCGAGGTCGGCGCCGTCGACGGGATTACCCGCCCGGTCGCGAACCGCGACGGTGACGGTGACGGTTCGATCCGACTGTGCGATGACTCCCGACGGGCCGGCGACGAGCGACAGGATCAGCAGCACTCCCAGGAACGGGGCGACCCGTGACATGAAGTACCGTACGACACCGGCGAGTAAATACTCCCCGGCGGCCGGCGCTCAGTCGTCGCGCTCGGAGCGTTCCGTGTCCGTCGTCTCGACCTCGGTGTCGGCGTCGGCGTCGGCGGTACCGCCGTCACAGACGATCCGGTCGATCTGCACCGTCTCCTCGGTGACTTCCCCGTCGGCCATCGGGCTGGTCGTGCCGACTGGACGGGCGGGGTTCCCGACGACGGTTGCGCCGGGATCGACCGCGTCGACGACGACGGCGGCGCCGCCGACGCGTGCGCCGTCGCCGATGTCGACGGGGCCGAGGATCGTCGCGTTGGCTCCGAGCAACACGTCGTCGCCGACGGTCGGATGTCGCTTCCCGTCGCGCGGGACGCGGTTGCCGAGGGTGACGCCGTGATACATGAGCACGTCGTCGCCGACTTCGGCGGTTGCGCCGATGACGACACCGATGCCGTGATCGATCACACAGCGGCGACCGATTTCGGCGGCGGGATGGATCTCGACGCCGGTCACCAGACGGGCGAACTGCGAGAGCAGGCGCGCCGTCACGGTGTGTCCACTCGTCCAGAGCAGGTGGGCGACCCGGTAGACCCACAGCGCGTGCAGGCCGGGGTAACAGGTGAGCAACACCAGGAGGTTGCCCGCGGCGGGATCACGCTCCCGGATGGCGTCCATGTCCTCGCGCACCCGACGCCGAGCGGCCGCCAACAGCCGCCTACCGCGCGTAAACATCGGTGGAAGACCGCCCGCGGTCGCCCGTCACGACCGGTGGACGCGTTGCCGCGTGGGCCGGATACCGGGCGGACGATGCCGTCGGTCGCCACAGGAGACAGGGACAGGGACAGCACCTCGTGCGCAAGGGGGTGCGCTCGAAGGCTATCCGATGGCCGGAGTGACCGACGGTCGTCGGCATATGCACGGCTATTCGGCACGACCACAAAAGGGTTCTGTCGACAGTCAGCGATGCCGCACAGCCGTCGCCCGTCCGACCGAAGCCCCCTTTATCGGGGCGCACTTACACCGGGGTGTGAGCGCCGAACCCGACACCGACGACCACGACGCCGTGGTCTACGACCTCGACGGGACGCTCGTTCGCCTCGCGGTCGACTGGGACGCCGCGGCCCAAGAGGCCGTCGCCGCGTTCGCCGATGCGGGCGTCGACGTGGCCGACGCCGACCTCTGGTCGCTGTTCGAGCAGGCCCCGGAACACGGCCTCGTGGCCGAACTCGAATCGATCCTCACCGCCCACGAACGCCGGGGCGCCGAGCGGGCGATCCGCCTGTCCCACGCCGACCGCGTCGCCGAGTGGAGCGTGCCCGTCGGCGTCTGTTCACTCAACGCCGAGTCGGCCTGTCGGCTGGCGCTGGAGCGCCACGACCTGCTCGACCACGTCGGGGCCGTGGTCGGCCGGGATTCGGTCGCGACGCACAAACCCGACCCCGAACCCCTGCTGACGACGCTCGACCGCCTCGATGCCGAACCGGACGCGGCGCTGTTCGTCGGCGACTCCGAGCGCGACGCCGTCACCGCTGAGCGGGCGGGCGTCGCCTTCGAGTACGCCGACCACGCCATCGCCGAGCGGTAGCGGGACTCGCGGGCGGCAGGACGGACCCACGTAGTTTTTATCACCCGGGCGTGTAGTGGCTCGTACCAACGACCCGCGGGTAAGTGCGGCAGACGCCGCACGCGGGGACCAGCGACCGACGTGCTGTAAGACGCCGGGGCCGGTGGCCCCCAGACGGGATTTGAGTGAGCACGCTGCCACGTTCGTGGCGTTTCAATGCTCGGAAACTGCAATCATGGAAATCGAAATCGCAACAATTGGCGGCTACGAGGAAGTCGGACGGCAGATGACTGCCGTTCGCGCCGGTGACGACGTTGTCATCTTCGACATGGGTCTGAACCTGTCGCAGGTGCTGATCCACGACAACGTCGAAACCGAACAGATGCACAGTCTCGACCTGATCGACATGGGTGCCATCCCCGACGACCGGGTGATGAGCGACCTCGAAGGGGACGTGCAGGCCATCGTCCCGACCCACGGTCACCTCGACCACATCGGGGCCATCTCGAAACTGGCCCACCGCTACGACGCGCCCGTCGTCGCCACGCCCTTCACCATCGAACTGGTGAAACAGCAGGTGCAGGGCGAGGACAAGTTCAACGTGGGCAACGACCTGGTCAAGATGGACGCCGGCGAGACCATGTCCATCGGCGACTCCGGCACGGTCGACCTCGAGTTCGTGAACGTCACGCACTCGATCATCGACGCCATCAACCCCGTCCTCCACACCCCGGAAGGGGCCGTCGTCTACGGCCTCGACAAGCGGATGGATCACTCGCCGGTCATCGGCGACCCCATCGACATGGATCGCTTCCGCGAAATCGGTCGCGAGGGCGAGGGCGTCCTCTGTTACATCGAGGACTGCACCAACGCGGGTCGGAAGGGGCGCACCCCCAGCGAGTCGGTCGCTCGGAGCCACCTCCGGGACGTGATGTACTCCATCGAGGACTACGACGGCGGCATCGTCGCCACGACGTTCAGTTCCCACATCGCTCGCGTGACCAGCCTCGTCGAGTTCGCGAAGGACATCGGCCGCCAGCCCGTGCTCCTGGGTCGGTCGATGGAGAAGTATTCGGGCACCGCCGAGCGTCTGGACTTCGTCGACTTCCCGGACGACCTCGGGATGTACGGCCACCGCAAGTCCGTCGACCGCACCTTCAAGCGGATCATGAAGGAGGGCAAGGAGAACTTCCTGCCCATCGTCACGGGCCACCAGGGCGAACCCCGCGCGATGCTGACGCGGATGGGGCGCGGCGAGACGCCGTACGAACTGGAAGACGGCGACAAGGTGCTGTTCTCGGCCCGCGTGATTCCGGAGCCGACGAACGAGGGCCAGCGCTACCAGTCCGAGCGCCTGCTTCGGATGCAGGGCGCCCGCATCTACGACGACATCCACGTCTCCGGCCACCTGCGCCAGGAGGGCCACTACGAGATGCTGGACGCGCTCCAGCCCCAGCACGTCATTCCTGCCCACCAGGATCTGGAAGGGTTCGCCCCCTACGTCGACCTGTGTGAGAGCCAGGGGTACGCCCTCGGTCGCGACCTGCACGTGACGCGCAACGGTAACCTGATCCAGCTGGTGGAATGACGACCGACTCGACGGAAGAGCGGGTGCTCGCGGCGGTTCGCGAGCGCCGCGAACGGGTGAACGCGGCTATCGACGAGGATCTCCCGCTGACGGAGCCAGAACGGCTCTGGGAGGCCTCGCGATACCTGTTGAAGGCGGGCGGCAAGCGCCTCCGGCCGACCGTCTCGTTGCTGGCGGCCGAGGCTATCGCCGACGTACCGCCGCTCTCCGTCGACTATCGCACCTTCCCCGCGCTCGACGGTGATGAGGTGGACGTGATGGCCGGTGCCCTGAGTATCGAGGTCATTCAGTCTTTCACCCTCATCCACGACGACATCATGGACGACGACGCGCTCCGTCGGGGCGTGCCCGCCGTGCACAAGGCCTACGATGTCGACACCGCGATCCTCGCGGGCGACACGCTCTACTCCACGGCGTTCGAGATCATGGCCGAGACGGGGGCCGCCCCCGAGAACGGCCTCGAAGCGATGCGGATGCTCGCGAACACCTGTACGCGCATCTGCGAGGGCCAGGCCCTCGACGTGGAGTTCGAGGGTCGCACCGACATTCTGCCCGAGGAGTACCTCGAAATGGTCGAATCCAAGACGGCGGTGCTGTACGGCGACGCGGCCGCGACCCCCGCCGTGTTGCTGGGCGCCGACGCCGATATCGTCGACGCGCTCTACTCCTACGGCATCCACTCCGGATCGGCGTTCCAGATCCAGGACGACGTGCTCGATCTGACGGTGCCCTCGGAGCAGCTCGGCAAACAGCGGGGCTCGGATCTCGTCGAGAACAAGGAGACGCTCATCACCCTCCACGCCCGCCAGCAGGGCGTCAACGTGGACGAGCTGGTGGACGCCGACGACGCCGAGTCGCTGACCGATGCGGCCGTCGAGGAGGCGGTCGACACCCTGAACGAAGCGGGGAGCATCGAGTACGCCCGACAGAAGGCTCGCTCGCTCGTCGACCGGAGCAAAGCGGATCTAGACGTGCTGCCCGACAACGAGGCCCGGTCGCTGCTCGAAGCCATCGCGGAGTACCTCATCTCCCGAGGGTACTGACGCGGCGCCGCCCTTCTAGCCGACGACGACGTACGCGACGAGATACGCCAGCCACGCGACCGTAATCGCCGAGAGGCCGGTCACGAGGGCGGCGAGCCAGTCCGGCGGTTCGACGGTCGGCCCGCCGCCCTCGCCGACGAGGCGAACCCGGGGGAGGACGCCGAGGAGGCCGACGCCGAGCACGGAGAACACGAACGGATAGGAGAGGTCGAGCGTCGGCGCCGGAATGAGGAGGATGCTCGCGGCGTAGCCGGCGCCGAGTGTCGCCTGCGGTCGGACGGCGGTCGTGGGACGGAGGCCGGCGGCGAGGCAAGCGACGCCGACGGCAGCCCAGACGGTCACGAGTTCGATCCCGAACACGCCGAGGAGGTGAAGCGTGGGGTCGGCCGCGAGCGCCACCCGTTCGCTCACGAGCGTCGCGTCCAGCGGGTAGAGCATCGCCGGCGGTTCGCCGGTGAAGAGGTCGCCGAAGGGGTGGCTGGCGAGGCCGACGACCGCGGCAGCGAAGATGGTTCGGGCGTCGACGCCGCCGTGGTGGGCGGCCACCGTGCCGATGGCGACGGCCCCGAGGGTGAACAGGAGGGTGACGAGCGCACCGAGCGCCCCGCTCACGGCGCCGACGAGAGCGACGAGGGGGACGACGAGCGCCAGGGAGCGGCGCCGGACGGTCGGCCCGGTGGCCCGGAGGGCGGCCAGGAGTGCGACCGGTAGCGCGAGGACGAGCGAGTGGGTCACGGCGCGGTGGACGACGTTCCCGGTCGACCAGAACGCGCTGGCGACGGTCAGGGCGTCGCTCGTCGCGCCGGCGGCGCTCGCGACGCCGACGAACGCGTACGCGATGTCCACGTCGGGGAGGGCGGCGAAGGCGCCCGCGAGGACGCCGACGACGAGGGCACGCTCACCGGCCCAGCTGCGAGCGACCGCGACGCCGGCGACGAGAGCGAACGCGACAGCGGCGTGACCCACGAACATACGTGTCGTTCTCGCGGCACGAGCATAAACTCCGCGGGCGGCGGGCGAACGGATGTCAGTCGTCGCCGACTTTCGTCCACCGTGGCTCGATGTCGGCGTTCCCCCGGACGACGGTGTCGTCGCCGACGGCGAACCGCGTCTTCCGGAGTTCGATAGACGTCACGACACCCTCCATGTCGCCCACACGGACGGTGTCGCCGGCCTCGAAGTCCGGGTCGCGCAGGAGATACACGCCAGCGACGGCGTCGGCGATCATATCGCTCGTGGCATACGAGACGCCGAGGGCGAGAAAGCCGGCGGCGGTTCCGAGCGACGCCGCGATGCCGTCGAGGCCGACGACCGAGAGCGTCGAGAGGCCGACCCCGAACCAGAGGAAGACGGCGACGACAGTCGTCAGGAACTGGCGGTAGACGGGGGATTCGCCGCGCATCGTCCGGGACAGTACCGCGTCGAGTATCGTCAGGACGAGTTTGACGAGGAGTGCGGCCAGGGCGAGAAAGAGGATGCCGGTACCGACCGTGGGGAGGGCGTCGACGAGACGGTCGAGAAACTCGAAAAGCGCGCGGCGGAGGAGTTCGGACTGGAGTACGATACCTACCATACCCTACGCCGGGGTCGCCCGACAGGTAAAGGTGGGTTACGCGCCGACGCGGTCGACGACTTCGTAGTCGTCGCTTTCGTCGTCGACGCCGATGACGGCCCACTCGTAGCTTGGATCGAGGGTGGCGAGACGATCACGGAGTTCCCCTGCAGCATCCATCCACGTCACGAAACACCGGAGGCGATAGTCGGTCGTCCCCCCGTCGGCACGGAGTTCCCGGGGCGACGACGCCTCCTCGGCGTCGAGTGCGGTCACGTGGACGGTACGCCACTTCCGTTCGGCCCTGAGGTCGACCCCGTCGCCGTCGACGGAGTATCCGAGGCGACGGAACACCGTCCGTGCCTCTTCGACAGGTGGCATGGTAACAGGGGCCATGTACGCTCCGATACGATGGGTTGGATGATAAATGTTACCACGAATAGAGGTCACTCGTGTGCGGCGTCCCAGCGATCCGGCTTCCGATAGTTGCCACAGGCGTTGCACTCGATGCGACCCATGGCATCCATCGCGTTGTCGAAGCTGTCGCAGTTGCCACAGAGATACCCCCACCGACGCTCGCAGTCGGGGGACAGGTACGCGATGTAGAAGGGAGCGTCGGCGCCCCGGTCACCGGCCGAGCGGTCGACGTAGACGGCGTCGCCGTTCGGCGCGGTTCTGGACTCCAGTGACACGTCAGGTGCGGAAGGACTCGCCACAGCCACACTCCGAGACGACGTTGGGGTTTTCGACGTGGAACCCCTCGGCCTGCAGACCCGATTCGTAGTCGAGGACGGAGCCTCCGATGTAGTCGGCGCTGGCGGGGTCGACGAACACGCGCAGGTCGTGGCGTTCGACGATCACGTCGTCTTTCTCGGGTTCGTCGTCGAAGCGCATCCCGTAGGAGAGGCCGGCACAGCCTCCCTGCTGGACGAACAGCCGGAGGCCACCTACGTCCGGATCCATCCCCTCCCGATCCATCAGCGAGAGGGCCTCGTCAGCGGCCTCGGGCGTGATGTCGACCACCCGGTCGCTCGTCCCGTCGACGCTTTCGGTGCTCATGGGCAAGGATACACCGCGAAGCCTGTTAACCCTGACGGGGAGACGTAATGAGTTACCGTTACGTTACCCACCGCTCGGCGTCGCGGAGTCGGCCCGGACGACCCGGACGGCGCGGCGAAGCCCCGCACCGAGGGCGTAGCCGACGAGGGCCGTCGATCCGCCGCCGACGGCGAGGCGGCCGATCCATCGCCGGAGTCCGGCGCCGAGACGCGAGAACGCCGCTTTGGTACGACTGAACGCCGACGGAACGGAACTGGAGGGGAGCATACGGGGAACGGTTGGACACCCAACCGGATCGCTTGTTATATTATCGGATGGTATCCGGTTCGGAGCGGGTGTCAGTCGAACCGGCGACGGACGCTCTCGGCGTGGGCGTCCAGGCCCTCCGCCTCCGCGAGCGTCGTAATCGTCCCCGCGAGGTCGTCCAACGTCGTCCGGTCGAGTCGCTGGACGGTCGTCGACCGGAGGAACGTCTCGACGGAGAGGCCACCGAACCGCTTCGCGCCGCCGCCCGTCGGCAGGACGTGGTTGGTGCCGGAGGCGTAGTCGCCAGCCGCGACGGGGGTGTTGGAACCGAGGAAGACGCTCCCGGCGCTGTCGATCCGGTCAAGCAACGCTTCGTCGTCGTCGGCCTGGATCGAGAGGTGTTCGGCGGCGTACTCCTCGGCGAACAGCACGGCTTCGGACATCGACCGCGCGAGGAACACGCCGCTCGCGTCGTTATCCAGCGCCGCTTCGATGGTTTCGCGGCGTTCGCGTCCCGGCAGTTGCTCGTCGAGTTCGTCGACGACTGCCTCCGCGAGGTCGGAGTCGGCCGTCACCGCGACGACGGACGCGTGGTCGTCGTGTTCCGCCTGGGCGATCAGGTCGGCCGCGACGAGGCCGGGATCGGCCGTCTCGTCGGCGAGGACGAGCACCTCGCTCGGGCCGGCGAGGAAGTCGATTTCCACGTCCCCGCGAACCTCGGCCTTGGCGGCGGTCACCCATCGGTTGCCCGGGCCGACCACCTTTTGGACGGCGTTCACCGTCTCGGTGCCGTAGGCCAGGGCGGCGACGGCCTGCGCACCGCCGACGCTGTAGACGGCGTCCGCACCCGCCTCGTGGATGGCTGCGAGCGTCGCGGCGTTCATCTCCTCGGCGGGCGGTGTCGTCACGACGACGTGGTCGACGCCCGCGACCTTCGCGGGGATGATGCCCATCAGCGCACTCGACGGGTAGGCCGCCGCGCCTCCGGGGACGTAGACGCCGACGCGGTCGAGGGGACGGAATCGCCGCCCGAGTTCGCGCCCGCCGAAATCGTCGCGCCAGTCGTCGGGCACCTGTCGTTCGTGGAACTCCCGGACGTTGTCGGCGGCGGTTCGGATCGCCGCCAGCAAGTCGTCGCCGACGGATTCGTGGGCGCGTTCGGCGGCGTCGGTCACGTCCAGGTTGCCGACTTCGACGCCGTCGAAGTCGCTACAGAACTCCCGCACCGCCACGTCGCCCTCGTCCCGGACGCGCCCGACGATGTCACGGACGTCCGCCCGTACCTCCTCGACGCCCGCATCGCGGTCGAACAGCGCCGCCCGTTCCGCGGGGTCGAGGTCTTGAATGTCGCGTACCTCCATACAGTTGCTTGCGCGGGCGGGCGAAAAGGGGTTCCGATCCGGTCGGTGGGGCCAGCCTCGTCGTCCACTGTCGCGCTCGCCAACACCGTCAGGGCGGCGTCGTGCCAGCAGGCTCATTCGGGGGTGTTGTAGGAGTGCCCGACGACGAACGCGACGGCGTTCAGACCGACAAGCCCCGCGAACCCGAGGCGGTGGGTCGTGACCATTCCCGTCGCCAACAGGGGGAGATACGCGAACGGCAGGAGCGTCGCGACCCAGAAGGCGACGAAACGGACGGGTCGCGTCGCGAGTTCGGCGGCCGTCTGGAGGGCCGGAAGCGATTCGGGCACGGTACCGTCGAAGGGCGTGGACTCGGGGACGGACATGGTGACTGGCTCCACTCGTCCCTTGACCTCCCACGCCCATATAGGGAGCAAATCGTTGACATGGATTCACGTGCGTTCGCTCGATTAATCGCCCCGACGCCTCGATTCAACACGTTTTACGAGTCGATTAGCTGGCCCGAAAGAGTTTATCGCGTTTTACGAGCGAGTTTCGATCCGAATCGGCTGCGACGGGGGTAGCGCCACCCTGCTCGATCCGGACGTAACCGGAACCGGTAACGTCGGCGGCGAGACGTGAGTTATATCATTTTCTCGATAGGTATTTAGGGATCGAACGGGAACGCGGAGGTGATGGGCACACGAGCGGAGTGGGCGGAGACACAGTTCGACATCGCGTGGGGCGAGGTGACGGGCGCAGTGGGCGACACCGTGACCGTCCTCCCTATCGTGGTGGCCGTCGCGGCACTCACGGAACTCTCGCTCGGGCGTCTTCTGGCCGGCTTCGCGGTCTTTCAGGTCGTCTGGGGGCTCCACTACGGTCATCCGATGTCGGTGGAGCCGATGAAGGCGCTCGCGGCGCTGGTCATCGGAGGCGGCCTCTCCAGCGGCGAGTACGTCGCCGCCGGGTTGCTCGCCGGCGGGCTGTTGTTACTCGTCGGTGGCACCGGGGCGCTGGGTCGGCTCGCGCCCTACGTCGGCGAACCCGTCGTCCGGGGGATTCAGGTCGGCGTCGCGCTCGTCCTCCTCCGGACGGGCGTAACGACGGGACTGGGGAACCCGTCGCTGGCGGCGCTCGCCGTCGTCGTCGCCCTGGGAGCCATCGTCGCCGGCTACCGGAACGCCGCCGCGCTGGCCGTTCTCGGCGTCGGGGCGGCGCTCGCGGTGGTCGGCGCCGGGTCGATCACACCGCATCTCCCGATGCCAGCGCCGCTCGATCCGGCGACGCTCACCGTCTCGCCGGACGCCGTCGGCGCGACGCTCGGCCAGTTGGCGATGACCGTCGGCAACGCCGCCGTCGCTACCTCCCTCCTCGTCGAGGAGTACTTCGACGCCGAGGCGTCGCCGGACGACCTCTCGACCAGCATGGGCCTGATGAACCTGGTCGCCGTCCCCTTCGGTGCGATGCCGATGTGTCACGGGAGCGGCGGCGTCGCCGGCAAGTACGCCTTCGGCGCTCGCACCGCTACCTCGAATCTCGTTCTCGGGGGAGTCTACCTCCTGTTGGCCGTCGTCGCCGTCGACGTCGTCTCGGCGTTCCCGATGGCCGTCCTCGGTGTCGTCCTCGTCCTCGTGGCCCTCGAACTCGGCCGTGCCGGTGTCGACACTGACGACCCCCTGCTGACGGGTGTCGTCGGCGTCGTGGCTCTCCTCGCGAACGTCGGCGTCGCCTTCGGCGTCGGTATCGTCGGCTACCACGCCCTCGCACGGTGGCGAGGCGACGGTGCCGACACGGCCTAGAAGCCGGCGGCCGTCCCGTCCTTTCGCGGTTCCGTCGCGCCGGAGATGACGCCGTCGGCCAGACGGGTGATCTGGCCACCCCCGAAGGCGGATGGTGGCTGGATCATCACGTCGTGGCCCCGGCGCGTGAGTTTCGGGAGCACGCCGTCCGGGAAGCGATCCTCGACGGCCAGCGATCCGTCGGCGCGGTAGCGCCAGCGCGGCGCGTCCATCGCCGCCTGGAGCGGCATGCCGTAGTCGAGCACGTTGGCGAGCACCTGGAGGTGGCCCTGTGGTTGCATGTAGCCGCCCATCACGCCGAAGGCCGCCCAGTCGTCGCGGTCGAACCGGACGAGACCCGGGATGAGCGTGTGAAACGGGCGCTTGCCGGGTTCGAGCCGGTTGGGGTGCTCGGAGTCGAGCGTGAACGAACTCCCCCGGTTCTGGAGGGTGATCCCCGTACCCGGCACCACGACGCCGCTTCCGAAGTGGCCGAAAATGGAGTTGATGAAGGAGACGACGTTGCCCTCGCCGTCGGCGACGGTCAGGAGGACGGTGTCGCTGTCCTCGTGGGGTGTGCCCGGACCGCCGATGGAGACGCTGCCCGCCCGCTCACCCACCGTCGCGGCGCGTTCCGCGGCGTAGGACTTCGATCCCAGCGGCGGCACGTCCTCGAACGCGGGGTCGGTGATGTAGTGGTGGCCGTCGTGGAAGGCGCGCTTGAGTGACTCCACGAAGTAGTGTACCCGCTCGGCGGAGTCGTAATCGTAGGCGCCGGCGTCGACTTCCGCCGCGATGTTGAGCGCCTCCAGCGCGATCAACCCCTGGTTGTTCGGCGGGAGTTCGTACACTTCCGCCCCGCGGTAGGTCGTCGAAACGGGGTCGACGTACTCCGGGTCGAAGCCCGCCAGGTCGTCGGCCGCCAGTAGACCGCCGCGCTCGCGCACTTCCTCGGCGATGCGGTCGGCAAGCGCTCCCTGGTAGAAGGTGTCCGCACCCTCCGTCGCGATGGTTCGGAGCGTCTCGCCCAGGTCGGGCAGTCGCATCACTTCGCCCGTCTCGGGCGACCGCCCGTCGATCAGGTACTCCTCGCGGGCGTCCCGTTCCGTGAACAGCGCCTCGGCGACCGTCCACATGTCGGCGATCACCTCGCTAACCGGGAACCCCTCGATGGCGTACTCGATAGCTGGCTGGAGGGCGTCGGCCAGCGAGCGCCGGCCGTAGTCGGAGAGCAGTCGATCCCAGCCGCGAACGGTTCCGGGGACGGTAACCGCGAGCGGCCCGGCGTCGGGCATCGACGCCTCGTCGGGGTCGACGCCCGTCCGCTCGGCCACGCGCTGACGGACGGCATCGCGCGTCGCATCGACGGGGGCACCGCCACAGCTCCGGAACGCGCCAACGTCCCCTTCGGCGGTGCGATAGACCGCGAATACGTCGCCGCCGATGCCCGTACTCATCGGTTCGACGACGTTCAGCGCCGCCGCCGTCGTCACCGCCGCATCGAACGCGTTGCCCCCCTCACGCAGCGCGGCCACGCCCGCCTGTGCGGCCAGCGGCTGACTCGTCGCCACCATCCCCTCTCGTGCGTACGCCGTCGACCGCCGGGAATCGAATCGGTCGAGGTCTGGTGTCCGATCCATATCCACCCTAACCCAACCGCTGTACAAAGTCGTTGGGTATCGTACCACACTATCCGTAAGAGTCGGAAAATTACTCGAATATAGGGGGACGAATACATTGGTTACCCCCGAAAAATAGCCCGTTTCTTTCCCCTATAGCGTCTCGAACCCCGTGTTCTGACAATCCTATCAATCCGCCCGGATACAGCCCTACTCTGATTCAACTGTTCGATGGCAGCGATGCCGATATCAACTCCGAACCGCGACTACATAGCGGTATAGCCGAGAGACAGCTTGGCGACCGGACGATATAGTTGAGAGAACACTCAACTAGTTCCCGACGACAGGATCGACCGAACGAATACGGCGACATCTCGACGACGAACTGGAGGGGTGTCGTTCCGAGGACGTGGATCGGCGCCGACTCCTCCAAGACGACGCCCATCGGGTTCATCGCCGCGTCCAACAACTTCGAACTCGCCATCGCCGTCGCCATCGCCGTCTTCGGTATCGGCTCGAAAGTCGCCTTCGCGACGGTCATCGGCCCGCTGATCGAGGTGCCCGTCCTCTTGGCGCTGGCCGACCGCGAACTCGCCGCTCGCCGCTTCGACGACGACGTTACCGTCCTGACCGGCAGTACCCCGCCGACGACGTCGTCACTATGGGCTGTTCGGCGTCCACCGTCTGTCCGGCGACTTGGGACGGCGAGAACCGCGACTGGGGGCTGGACGACCCCGACGGTCGCTCACCCACGGCAGTCGCTACTATCCGGGACGACATCGCGCGTCGACGCCCTCGGTACCGAAATCGAAGAACAGCTAGAGTAGCGTTTGGAACCGTTTACACGCCCGACTGCACGCAGTCCGTCGATCTGGCGGGCCCTGACGCACAACGGAAACTATAGATTAATCGATATGGCCTTCGCGTCGCAGCTGATCCGCGTCCTGCCCGGAGTAGCGCCACTCGATGTTGGCCTTCTCGTCCTGCCACGACCACGGTTCGACGAGCACTACGTCGCCCTCGTTGATCCAGGTGCGGTATTTCATGCGGCCGGGAATCCGACCCATCCGCTCCTCGCCGTCCTCGCATCGGACACGGACGTGGTTGCCTCCGTTGTGTTCGGTTACGACCGCAAACAGTTGGTCGTCGTCGGGCATCCGAAGATTCCGGCGCCCCGTTTCTTCGCTCATACCACTCGTACGCGACGGGCACGGTTAAGTCATCGGCGACGCCCGCTAACGTGTCCCACGCGACCAGCCCGCGCCGTCAGCTTCCATTCTCGGCCCCCGCAAACTTTGACGGAGGGGGGCGAACGCCCAGTCGATGCGTGCCGCAGCATTCACTGACCTGATCGGACCGGACGGCGTGAGCGTCATCGACCGACCGACCCCCGAACCCGGGCGGGGCGAGGCGGTCGTCGACGTGGACGCCTGCTCGATCAACCACCACGACCTCTGGATTCTGAACGGGGATTCGGCGATGCTCGATCCCACCGACTTGCCGTTCGTCAGCGGCCTCGACGTGGCGGGTGTCGTCCGCGCCGTCGGCGAGGGCGTCACTGGCGTCGAACCGGGCGACCGGGTCGTGCTCTGTCCGAACGAGACGTGTGGCACCTGCCGGTTCTGCCGCGAGGGACCGGAGAACCTCTGTGAGTCGTACTCGCTGTATCACGGGGGCCTCGCGGAACAGGCCCGTGTCGAGGCGTCGCGACTCATCACCCTGCCCGAAACCGTCGAGACGACGACGGCGGCCGCGCTCCCGACGGCGTATCTCACCGCCTACCACATGATCCGGCGGGCGTCGGTCGAACCGGGGGACCTGCTTTTCGTCCCCGGGGCGACCGGCGGCGTCGGCGTCGCCGCCATCCAACTCGCCGACGTACTCGGCGTCCGCACCATCGGCACGTCCTCGTCGGCGTCGAAACTCGCCCGGCTCACGGCTCTCGGCGCCGACCACACCGTCCAGGGCACCGACCCCGACCACCTCCGGCCAGCAATCGAGGACATCGGGTCGCCCGACGCGGTCATCAACCACCTCGGCGGCGTCTACACCGGCCTCGGCCTCGATGTCATGCGCCGCGGCGGGCGGATGGTCGTCTGCGGCCGCACCGCCGGCCCAACCTCCGTGATCGATATCGCCGACCTGTTCCGGGGGCACAAGCGTGTCATCGGCAGCACGATGGGCACACAGGCCGACCTGGAACGACTGGTCGACCTCGTCGCCGCGGGGGATCTGTCCCCGCGGATCGATCACACTTTCCCGCTCCAAGAGACCGCCGAGGCCTTCGCGACGATGGAGGATCGCGACACCCTCGGCAAAATCGTCGTCACGACCGGGAACGACGACTGATACGGTTTATCGTACGTCATTACCGGTGGTTCGCCGAGACAGTCCGGCGAACCACCGGTAAACAGTTACAATACTCCGTATGACACCGGCTTCCCACGTCGGCCGCCTCCCGACGTGAGTGCCGCCGTGGCTCGGCGTTAACTCAACAGTTCGGTGAAGCGGTTCGTCCCCTCGTCCGTGCCGGCGATGACGAGTTCGTCGCCGTCTCTGATCCGGAAGTCGGGGCCGAGGTCGGTGATCACCTGGCCGTCGCGTTCGACGGCGATGACCGTACACCCGGTGCGGGCCCGGATATCCGCTTCGCCGAGCGTTCGCCCGGCGAGGCCCGGGGCGTGGGTGCGGATCACCTCGACTTGCTTGTCGAGCGAGATCACTTCCTCCTCTTCGAGGATGGTCGAGGCGAGCATCCGCCCGCTGACCGTCGCCAACGAGAGGACGTAGTCTGCGCCCGCGCGGTACATCTTCTGGACGTTCTCGGTCTCCTCCGCCCGCACAATGAGTTCGATCTCCGGGTTCAGATCCCGTATCACCAGGATGGCGAACTCCGTGAGGGTGTCGTCGGGGATTGCGAGAATGATCGTCCGGGCGTCCTCGACCCCGGCCCGCGCGAGGGCGTCGGGGTTGGTCGCGTCGCCGACCACGTCGACACCTGGTTTCTCCGTGAGATCCATCACCGTATGCGAGACGCCCGCCGTCGAGAGCGCAGCGGTGACCGTCGTCCCGACCTCTCCGTGGCCGACGACGACAGTTCGCCCCTGGCGAAACCGGCGCACGTCCGACGTCGTCAGATCCTTCAGGCGTTCGAGTTGCGCCTCGTGGCCCGTGACCAGAAGCACCGTCTCGTTGTCGAGGGTGGCGTCCGGTTCGGGAGGGCTCTCGAACTCCCCGCGGAACCACGCGCCGATGATGTTCACTCCGGCACGTTCGCGGACGCCGCTCTCGGCGATGGTTCGGCCGACGAGGTCGCTTCCCCGCTGGATCGGCAGTTCCGCCACCTCGAAATCCTCTCCCACCTCGATGGCCTCGCCGAGTTCCGTCGAGATACCCGTCGTCACCTTCGAGGCCAGGCCCTCGCCGAGGAGCGACCGCGGCGAGAGCACGTCGTCGGCACCGGCGAGGCGGTGGTATCGCTCGCGGTCGGGGTCGTCGACGACGCTCACCGTCCGCACGTCTTCCGCGACTTCCTTCGCGGTGAGGACGATGCTCGTGTTGACGGGGTCGGAGTCGTCGGCGACGAGGCTCCGTGCCTCCGGGAGGCGCGCGGCTTCGAGGCCGTCGACCGACTCGGGGTCGGCGTGGATCACGGTGTACCCCTCCTCGTACAGATCCTTCGCGCGGTCACGGTCGGGTTCGAGGATCAGGTGAGCCACGCCCCACGAGTCGAGTTCGTCCACGAGCGTCTCGCCCCGCGGCGTGAGCGTACAGATGACGACGTGGTCGTCGAGCGCATCCTCCGCCGCCGTCGGCACCGTCGTCGAGATGGCCTGCTCGAAGAGGGGAAAGACGAGTACCGGCAGGGCCAGGAAGATCAGCACCACGCCAGTCAGATCCATGACGATGACCAGGACGTTCATCTGGGCGCTCGTCCAGGGGGCGTCGGAGCCGAAGCCGGTGGTGGTGAACGTCTCGACGACGACCTGGAGCGCGTGTAGGTAGGAGATGGGCGACCCCTCGAAGGCGCTCATCCCGGCATCGTACACCGCTGCATACCCGAACATCACTCCAGCGAGGAGAACGAGGTAGTGCAGGGTTCGACGCTGCCAGGTGTCCATGGCTCATTCTGTGCGGTCGGCCGAATAAACGGTGCGTTCCGTGTCGGCCGACGGCCGCGCTTCCCCGCGTCGTCGGAGGGAGAGGACGACGGCCGCGCCGACCAGAACGAGGCCGCCGGCGACGGCGAAGGCGCCGACGTAGCCCGTCGTCGCCGCGAGCCACCCGCCGCCGACGCTTCCGACCCCGCCAGCGAGTACCGAGAGCGCGCTGTAGACCCCGAGCGCCTCGCCGCGGACGATTGGGGGCGAGAGACGGGTGACGAGCGTCCCGGCGGAGACGACGATCACCGCCCACGAGAGGCCGATGACACCGAACAGGAGGGCGATTGGCGCGAGCGCCCCACTCGTCAGGGCGACGGCGGGGAGCGCAATGCCCCGGATGACGAGACCACCTGCGTTGACCACGGTCACCTCGTAGCGCGCGGCCAGCGCCGCCGCCGCCCGGAAGAAGCCCGCGGCAGCGACGTTCAAGACGAGATAGAGGCCGAAGGCGCCGTCGGTGCCGACGCCGGCGCTCGCGAGATAGGCGGGGACGGGCGCGAAGAAGGCGCCGAAGCCGGCGAACACGAGGACGACGGCGACGAAAAAGACCGCGAGTTCGGTGGTGAACCGGCGGACGAATCGCCGCGGATGGAGGCCACGGACGTCGACCCGGCGGGGCGTGAAGGGAAACGTGGCGCCACGAACGCTGAACCGGGACGCCTCACGGATCGCCCGCCGGATGCGGCGCGGCGCCGGCAGCGTCCCGTCGGGGTCGGCCGGTAGCGTCCGGGTCGCGACGACGGAACCGAGGCCCACACTCGCCGCACAGGCCACGCACACGGCACGCTGGGCGGCGAGCGGCGACAGATTCACCAGCCGTTCGCCCACGACGAGCACCAGAAAGCCGACCAGCAGGCCGACCGCCCAGCCGATCCCTTGCCACTCGTTGAGGCGAGCGATCCGGTCGCTCCAGGCGCGTTCGGGCGCGCCCACGACGGCGAGGAGAGTGAGAACGGGGCCGGCTGCCGCGAACGCGAACCAGATGGCGGCGTTCGCGACGATTACGGCCGGGATGGACTCGACTGCCGGGACGGCGGCGAGCGCCACAGCCACGACGCCGATCGCCCCGAGGACGTAGCCTCGTCGCCGCCCGGTGCGGTCGGCAAGCCAGCCGATGCCGAGCGCACCCGGTGCGCCCGCGAGCGGGGCGACGGCGGCGAGAACTCCCAGTGTGACCGGGCCGCCGCCGAGTTCGACGGCGTACAGCGGAATGATCAGTGACGCGCCGCCCAGCCCGACCGACGCCAGTCCCCAGGCGTGGAGCCACCGATCCGACACACCGGCCGTTTCGCCTCGCGACACTTATAAGTCGAGCCACCCGATCCCCCGGGGTCGAGGAGGGACACACCTATGTCCACACCCGGCGATGGGACGGCCGTGTTCGGTCTCGGCCTCTCGCTCGCCGTCGCCGTCGCGTCGACGGCCGTCATCTGGGTTGGGAGCGAACGGCTCGAACGGTCGGCTGCTCGCCTCAGCCGCCACTACGGCCTGCCAATCGCCGTCCACGGTGCCGTCGTCGTCGCCGTCGGGTCGAGCGTTCCCGAACTCAGCTCCGTCGTCGTCGGCACGCTCCTGCACGGCGAGTTCTCGCTCGGCGTCGGCGCCATCGTCGGAAGCGCCATCTTCAACCTGCTCGTGATTCCTGCGGCCTCCGCGCTCGCCAGCGAAGAACTCGAAGCCACTCGCGACATCGTCCACAAAGACGCCCAGTTCTACATCATCAGCGTTCTCGTCCTCTTTATCACGTTCGCGCTCGGCGCGACGTACGTCCCCGGCGGGACGAACGAGGCAGCACGCCTCACGCCGGGGCTCGTCGCCCTGCCCCTCGCCACCTACGGCGTCTACGTCTTCCTGCAGTATCAGGACACCCGCGAACACGTGGCTACCCCGCCGACGGACGTGAGCCCACGCCGGGAGTGGGGACTGCTCGTCGTCGCCCTCGCCGTCATCGCCGTCGGCGTCGAGGGTATCGTCAGCGCCGCCCTCGACTTCGGCGCCTTCTTCGGCACCCCTCCGTTTCTGTGGGGGCTGACCGTCATCGCCGCCGCGACGAGCCTTCCCGATACGTTCGTCAGCGTCCGCGCCGCCGCCGCCGACGACGACGTGACCAGTCTCACGAACGCCCTCGGAAGCAACACGTTCAACCTGCTGGTGGCTATTCCCGTCGGCGTCCTCGTCGCCGGATCGGCCACCGTCGATTTCCTCGTCGCCATCCCGATGATGGGCTTTCTCGCCTTCGCGACGCTGGTGTTCATCGTCGTCACCCGCACTCATCTCGAACTCACGAACGTCGAAGCGTACGCACTGCTCGGGTTGTACGGGCTGTTTCTTGTCTGGATGCTCCTCGAAACCGCCGGAGCCGTCGACGCCGTGCGGGGACTCTGAGCACTTTTATCCGCATCCGCATCCGTGTCGGACGCATGGTCGACGCAGATCACGATGCCGAACCGAACACCGACGGTCGGGCCACACCGCCGCGCCCACCGTATCCGTCGACCGTCGGCCACCCGCTCCTGCACACCGTCCACTCGATGCGCGACGTGTTCGGGTTCCGCGACCGGGCGATGGCCGAGCGTGATCTGGTTCGGATCAGACTCCTCGGCCCGGGCGATGTCTATCACCTCGGCCATCCGGACTACTTCGAGCGCGTCCTCCTGAGCGACCGCGACCGGTTCCGCAAGGCCGACGACTTCCGAGTCGCGTTCGAGGGCGGTCTCGTCGCCGTCGAGGGGGAGACGTGGCAGCGACAGCGGGACGTTCTCCAACCGCTGTTCGCGCGTGACAGCCTCGTCGACTACGCCGCGGGCATGGTCGAACAGATCCGTCGCCGTCGCCGTCGCTGGAAGCCCGGTACTTGGATCGACCTCGCGAGTGAGGCGAGTCAGCTCACCCTCGACGTGTTGTTCGCGACGCTGTTCGGCCGCGAACTCGAACTCGACGGCGACGAGGACATCCGGACGGCCGCGAGCCGACTGCAAGACTGGTTCGCACCGACGTCCTATCCGCTTCCTCAGTGGGTGCCGACGCCCGCCCGCCGGCGGTTCAAGCGGGGCAAGCGGCGGCTTCAGACGGTCGCGGCGCGTCTGCTCGACGCGGCGGCCGACGACCCGCCGGCCGATCCGGCCGGCGCCGACGACCTCCTCTCCCTGCTCGTCGGCCTCCGCGAGGCGGGCGTCGGGGGTGATGCGCTGAGCGACGACCGCCTCCGCGATCAGGTGGTGACGATGATCTTCGCCGGCCACGACACCACGGCGACGGCAATCGCCTTCGCCTTCTACGCGCTGGCGACACATCCAGCCGTGCGGGAACGGTTCCACGCCGAAGTCGACTCCCTCGACGGCCCGCCGACGATAGACGACCTCGACGACCTCGACGTGACCGAGCGAGTCGTCACCGAGACGCTCCGGTGTTATCCGCCGGTGTACACCATCCCCCGCGAAGCGGCGACCGATGTGACCGTCGACGGCTACCACGTTCCCGCAGGTGCGCCGACGTGGCTCACCGTCGACCAGGTACATCACGATCCGCGGTTCTACGACGCTCCGGCGGCGTTTCGACCCGAGCGATGGACGGCTGACCTCCGGGAACGACTCCCCGATTTCGCCTACGTCCCCTTCGGGGGCGGCCCCCGTCGCTGTATCGGCCGCCAGTTCGCGTTGATGGAGGCCAAACTCGCCCTCGCCACCATCGGCCGCGAGTACCACCTCGCGTGGCCCGACGAGGGCGACGACCCGCCGCTCCGCGCCGGGATGACCGCCCGGATGGAGCCGGGTACCGAGTTTCGAGTCGTAGAGCGGTGATGCCCACGCGACCGCGGATTTAACTCCAGCCGGACGTACGCCTCCGACATGGCACGGAATCTGCGTGCGTCGGTCACCGGCACCGTTCGCGACGCCGTCCCGTTTCTCGTCATTACCGGTCTCTGGATCGCCATCATGCTCGTCGTGTACGGCGTGTTTCTCGCGACGAAACCGACCGACATCACCTACAGCCCGTTGGTACACGCCTCGGTTTTCGCCATCCCCGGCATCGGATTCCTGGGGCAGACGCTCCAGCAGGCGCTCACGGGCGACCGGGACGCCTGATATGGTTTATCGTAAGTCATTACCGGTGGTTCGCCGGACTGTCTCGGCGAACCACCGGTAAACAGTTACAATAATCCGTATGAGTACGGCTGGCAACGGGCGGCGGAGCGCCCCGGAAACGAAACGCCGGTGGGTTCGAACTGGGTTCCGCCGTCACCCGCCACGCAGACCGCTCAGTCTCGGCCGCCGTCCGGTCGGCGACAGCACGAAGCCGATCACGGAACTGGGGCGCGTGCGTCGAACGGTTCGCCCGGAGTCGCTCCAGTGCCTGCCGCTCCGCCTCGCGTTCGAGGTCGAAGGCCAGTCGGAGCGTCACCGTCGTGTTTCCGTCCTCTTCGAGGGCGACGACGGACGTCGTGTCTTCGTTCGTGGTGCGGGTCGCCGCGGCCGGGGGCGCGACCGCTCCGACGACGACGACGAGCGTAGCGACGGCGTCGTCACCTGGCAGGGACGTGAGGATTTCGCCGACCGTCGTCCGCAGGTCGTCCTCGCGCCGGCCGGGGCGGGCGGTACCGACGGCACCCCGTGGCCGGTGCTGGTCGGCGGGGGCATCCTGGGCGCGGTGGCGCTGTCAGCCCTCGGATTCCGGTGGTACCGGGGTCGAACGCCACGGCCCGTAGCCACTGAGAGCGACGCCGACAGCCCGGCGGACGGTGTCGACGAGGCGGTACTGGCCGACGAGGATCACGTCCGTCGGCTCCTGACCGAACACGATGGTCGGATGCGACAGAACTCCAGTGCCGAGGAGCTAAACTGGTCTCGCTCGAAGACGTCCCGCGTCCTCGGTCGGATGGCCGAAGACGGGAGGATCGAAAAACTGCAACTCGGCCGCGAGAACGTGATCGCCCTCCCCGAGGACTCGGAACAGTGAGCGAACGGTGTATCTGGAACGCCGTGGGCGGGATCTGCGAGTAAATAGCGGGCCGGGTAGAGATGGTCGGCGTCGCTTCCGCCGTGCTGTGCGGGCTGTCCGGTCGCTCCCCCGATTACTCGTCGGAAGAACTGCGCTTGATATCCGCGAGTTTGTCGACCAAATCGTCGGTCGAGGCGTCGGATTCGAACGTGAACTCCCCCTCGTGGTCGTTCTCGTGAACGTTCACGCCCTCGCCGTCGTCGGCACTGACATCCTGGTCTTTCTGCTCGGATTCGTCGTAGCTTCCAAACCCCATGTGTCCCGAGAGTGCCGTCGATAATTAAAAGCGTCCGATTCCCACCACGGAGTGTCAGGCATTTCGGGAGCACCATCATATCCGGTCGCGCCCAACCACGAGGCGGCACGAGCACGACGTTTCTCGAAACGCCGCTGGACGACGAGCAGACCATCGAGCGTGCCGAGGCGAAAATCGTCGGGGATGTCGTCTGGACAATCCCGGCCGGTGACGGGAAAACGAGTGATCCCAGTATCGAACGTCACCGGCGTCACTGGCGACGACGTCGAACAGGATATCGAGGAGGTCGAGTTCCCGGGTGGGCGGGTCACCGAACTGGTCACCTCCCTCTCCTGACCGGTACGGTTCGGGTATTGAATCCGGGCGACGGCTCGGTGGTGTGACGGACAACGGCCGGTCGTTCCGTTGCTGGCGTCCCTGCCGTCACCGGGGATGTCGTGTTCGTTGCTGGCCAGGCTGCTGAGGGGAATGCCCGCGGCCGTGACCGTAGAGCGTGGGTCGCAGACCGGACGCGAACGCCGGGTGGGGAATCCCTCGTCTCCCCGACGGTCACGGGAGGTTCCGGTACGGAGACCCGGCGCTCACAGTTGCCCCCTCGGACGAGTATCACCGGATTTGACTCGTCGGCGGAGGCTCTCACCTGCCCCAGCGAGGCTTCCACGAAACCACCCCTAACTACATCCCTGCGGAGACGGGCTACAATCGAACGGCGCTATATGACAAGACAGGTGTTCTCCACGGACGAACAACGACGCCGATTTTTTCGACACCTCCTAGTGGGTGTCCTCCTGCTCACGCTCCTGTTCGCCGTTGTCGTGCCACGCAGTGGTTTTTTGCACAATCGTGAGATTATTCAAAAATCAGTCGTCAGGTTCGGCTCGGTTGCTCCTGTCGCATTTATCGTCTTGCAAGTAGTGCAAACCCTCTTCGTCCCGATTCCCGGACAGGTGATGGGAGTTGCTGGTGGGTATCTCTTCGGTGCAATCGGCGGCTTCGTCTATACGATGTGTGGCGTCTGGCTCGGAAGCTACGCCGCGTTTTGGCTGGCCCGACGCTTCGGCCGTCGGTATCTCACCACGGTGTTTTCGACGGGTGTAATCGACCGCTACGATGCGACCATCTCGAAATTAGGTATCGGAGGACTCACGGTGTTGGTCTTGCTCCCCGGATTACCGGACGACCTCATCTGCTTCGTCTGTGGAACCAGCGAACTATCGACGAAACAGTTCCTGATAATCGTCATCCTCGGTCGAACACCAGCGTACGCGCTCGCAGTCCTCATCGGCGCCGAGTTCGGTGACCAACAGATGTACCGTGGATTAACGTTCTTCTTCCTTCTGGTCGTCTTTTCAGTCCTCGGCTACCTCGAACGCGAACGACTCAGACGAGCGATCCTAGCGCGATTTGGCGCATAGCCGCCGTGGACACCGCCCTGAGTCAGGCAGAAGCCTCTAACTCGTCGATTCGGTCAGTCAACCGTTCGATGGCCTGCGTCAGTTCCGCGACATCCGAATCACTCGCCTGTTCGCCCTTTGTCTCCGGCGGATGGTGGTGATGACAGCAACAGCAACAACAGTGGTGGGACATCACACACCACCGTTACTTCTCCGAAGGGAAATATTGAGCGGCGGAACTGCTGCTGTCTCCG
The DNA here is from genome assembly GCA_042216725.1 of Haloplanus sp. GTDB lineage: Archaea > Halobacteriota > Halobacteria > Halobacteriales > Haloferacaceae > Haloplanus. The sequence continues at coordinate 919 of JBDGTP010000077.1, read as the reverse complement.
TCCGCTGTGCCAGTATCATCTGGACGACGCCCATCGAGCGTCGTCACCGAGTAGAGCAGTCCATCCCCGTCAGTTCTCGCCGGTCGCGCAGTCGGAACACCGACCGGTATTCGCGGCGACGGCGTAAAGAGCGCTCACCGAAATCCGAAGGTCGACCGAGACCCCGGGCACTGCCGGGCCAGCCCCGACCCCCGAGTTCGGACGGTGCGAGCTATCGGATGTCTCGCGTGTGCTCCCCGAACACGACCGGGCGACAATCGACGAGTCGACGTGGGGGAGAACTGAGTGAGCGCCGACGGAGTGACCGTCGTCTTCCGAACCGGACGAGTTGATGCTGCCAGAGCAGCGGTTGGCAGTTCGTGCATCCTGGAGCCGGCGGGGACTTTCGCTCATTATGCATTACCGAAAACGACGCGGTGATCATAAGTAGCCGACCAACCCTGCGAGGAGTATGCAACGGCTCTCGACAGGGATCGACGGGCTCGATACGGTGCTTGACGGCGGCTTGTTGAAACGGCAAGACACACTCATTCGTGGCCCGCCAGGTGCGGGCAAGACGATATTCGGGCTGCACTTTCTGGCTGCAGGATCGGAAGATACCGAGAGTCTGTATATTAACCTCGGAGAACCTGCCGAATATATCGAGCGGACGGCGAATGCCTTCGGGCTGAACTCGGAATCACTCCACTTTCTCGAACTCGCTCCCTCTGAGGAGCGATTCTCCGACGAGAGTAGTTACACGCTCTTCTCGTCGGCAGAGGTCGAGAAACCGTCGCTCGTCAGCGAGGTTCGAGAGACCGTCGAGGAACTTCAACCGAATCGTGTACTGATCGACCCGATTACTGAATTCCGGTATCTGACTAGTGGGCCACGTTTAAGCGCATGAAGGGAGTGGAATTTCCTGTTTTGCGGCCTTCTT
>JBDGTP010000059.1:0-27216 GCA_042216725.1 Haloplanus sp. | reverse complement strand
TCTGCCCGGTCAGAGGCACTAATGCTCCTGGTTCCGCCAGTCTACTGAAGAGCGTGCTCGGTAGTCGACACGGATAGACATCGGAACTTCGTCGTTCGGTGCCCAGCGGAGATGCTTGAAGGTGCTGATAGCGACTATCGGCCGTTCGCTACAGTTTCGGCGTCACCTCGTCGGCCACGTCGGCGTCGAGGAAAGCGACGACGTGGTCGCCGGGATGGATCACGGTGTCACCGCGCGGCGTGATGAACGTGTCGTCGCGGGTGATCGCCCCGATGACGACACCCGCCGGCAGGTCGGTGACCGACTCGTGGATCGGCCGATCCGCGAGGACACTCGCCGCGTCGACTTCGACTTCGAGCACCTCGGCGCGGTCGCTCTCGATGAGGGCGACGTCCTCGGCGCCGCCCTCGCGGGTGAACCGCGTAATCTCCTCGGCCACCACCACGCGGGGATTGATGCCCACGTCGACCCCGACCGTCTCGAACAGTTCGACGTACGCCGGGGTGTCGATGACGGCCACCGTCCGGTCGATGCCGAGCCGTCGCGCCAGCAGCGACACCAGCAGGTTCTTCTCGTCGGAGTCGAGCGCCGCGACGAGGAAGTCGGCGTCGCCGACGTGTTCGCGTTCCAGGAAGTCGATATCGGTGGCGTCGTTCTCCATCACGACCGCGTTCGGCAGATCCTCGGCGAGGTGGCGGGCGCGGTCGGCGTCTCGTTCGATCAGGCGCGGTTTGAATCCCCGTTCGCCGAGCAGGCGAGCGACGTGATAGCCGATTTCGCTCCCGCCGACGATGACCACCTCCTCGGCGGTTCCCGGCGGTTCGTCCGGCGCGATGGTGGTCGCGAACCCGCGAACCGACCGGGGGTTCCCGATGACGACCACGCGGTCGTGTTCGCGGAGGGCCGTCTCCCCGCGCGCGAGTTCGATCCCGTCGTCCCGGAGGATGGCCGCGAAGGTGAGTTCCTCGAACCGGTCGGCCTCGGCAATCGTCTGGTCGGTTACCGGGCTCCCCGGCGGCACCTCGAACTCCGCCATCTGGACGCGCCCGCCAGCGAAGGAGTCCACGTCGCGGGCGGCGGGGATGCCGACGACGCGGACGATGGACTCCGCCGCGAGCAGGTTCGTACACACCATGAAGTCGATGCCGAACGCGCGTTCGGAACGCTCCCACGTTCGGAGATACTCCGTGTTCTTCACGCGGGCGACGGTGAAGGCGTCGCTCACGGCGCGCGTGGTCGAGCAGATGACGATGTTCGTCTCGTCGTCGTCGGTGCTGGCGATGACCATATCCGCCTCGTCGACGCCGGCTTGCTCCAGCGTCGATAGCGACGTCCCGTCGCCCTGGACGGTCAACACGTCCAGCGAGTAGGTCAACTCATCGACCCGGTCGCCGTCCCGGTCGATCACGACGATGTCGTGGCTCTCCGCGAGATCCTCGGCGATACTCGATCCGACCTGGCCGGCGCCGACGATGATTATGCGCATGCCTGACCGCTCCCGCGATCCGTGGCCGTGACCATAGCCCCAGTCGTCCCGCCCGGGGTATCACGATTTCGCTTCCGTTACCGCGTCACACCGCCCGGCAGGTCGTGGACGACGAGGTCGACCTCGCGGTGCCGTCCCTCCAGATCCGCGACGATTCGCTCGACGACCTCCTCCGCCTCTTCGACCAACACCGGCTTGACTTTCCCGACCACCCAGTCGAACGAGACGAACCGTGGCAGGTCGAGCAGTCCGTCACCGACGGAGTTGGGGTCGAACTCGACTTCGAGGTGGACGCGACAGGCCGAGCCGTCGTCCGGAAGCGACGCAGGCACCGAATCGAGCGGTTCGACCCGCCAGTCGCCGCGTGCGTCGACGTCCTTCGTCACCCGCCAGTCGAGTCGGTGGGGCGGGTCGGCATCCGTCACTTCGGTGTGGGCGACGTACGAGAGCTTCCACCACGCAAAGCGGAGGCGGTAGCGCGTCCCGGGCGATCCGTCACCGTCCGCAGTCACGTCCGTCAGATGCTCCGAATACCGGGCGTACTGGGGGAAGTCGACGAGGAAGTCGTACACCTCCTCGGCCGGCAGGCAGACGACCGTGCTGACGTGAATCCGATCCACGGGAAAGCCGTTGGCCCGTGACGGCGTAAGCGTTCCGCGCCGGTGGCGGCATCGTTTTGCCGCGGCCGCCCGTCGGCTCTCACGTGTCGGCCGACCCGTTCGCCCGCGCCCTCCGCGACCACCACCGGAGTGAGCGCGACGCGCCGCTCCTCGTTCACGGCGACGACGAGACGCGCGTCCACCCGGTCGCAGCGTTCTACTTCGACGACCCCGAGAGGATGCGGTGGCTCGAATCGTGGCTCGACGGCCCGTTGATCGACCTCGGCGCCGGCGTCGGGCGCGACGCGCGGTTCCTCCAGGAACGGATCGAGACGGTCGCTATCGAGGTGAACGACCGCCTGGTGGAGACGATGCGCGAACGCGGCGTCACGGACGCCCGCCGCGGCGACATGTTCGCCCTCCGCGAGTCGTTCGACGACGGCCGGTTTCGCTCGGCGCTCTCCCACGGGACACAACTCGGGCTGGCGAGGTCGATGGACGGCCTGTCCGATGCGCTCGCCGAGGTCGGCGCCGTCACGACGGCCGACGCGACGGCGGTCGTCGACGGATACGACCCCGATCGACCGGGGACGGCCGACCTCGTCGGCTACCGAACCGATCCACGGGACGGCCTCGCCCGCCGTACGATGCAGTTCGAATACGAGGGGTCCGCGGTGACCGGCTTCGGTTCCTGCTGTTCAGCCCCGACCGGCTACGGGCGGCCGCTGCGGACACCCCGTGGACGGTGGCCGCCGTCGAGTACCCGTCGACGGCCGACACCGGCTACTACCGGGCGGCGTTGCGGACGGCCTGATACTGGCAACTGGAAGGCAGGACTGGCGGTTCGGCAACACGTTACGGCGACCCCAGGTGAACGGTTCCAACGACCGGGACGAGTCAGAGCGGTTCGCCGCAGTACTCGCAGGCCGCACCCGCGTCCGTCCGTGACCCACACGCCGGACAGTTCACCCGCTCCGGGTCGGTTGCGTCGCCGTCCGAGTCGCTCAGCATCGCCACCGCCCCGATGACGGCGACACCGAGGAAGGCGGCGAGAAACCAGCCGAGCGGCCCCATGAGGAGGAGAAACAGGCCGATCACGGCGACCGGAATGCCGAGCAGGAGATACAGCATGAGTTCCGAGCCCCGGGTCATAGGGGTGAATACGTCGACCCCCGAAAAACGGATTTCGGTGACTCCAACGTGGACTTCACCCACCGCCGGACGACAATCGCTATTAAGCCCCGCGCCCCAGAAGTGGGGACGAATGCTCGACGGCACACGCGTCGCCCTCGGTGTCACCGGAAGTATCGCGGCGGTGAAGGCGGTGGAACTCGCCCACGAACTCCGGCGGCACGGGGCGACCGTGCGGGGCGTCATGACCGAGAGCGCCCAGGGAATCATCCACCCCTGGGCGCTGGAGTTCGCCACCGACCACCCACCGGTGACGGAACTCACAGGGGCGGTCGAACACGTCGACCTCTGCGGGCGTGACGGGTGGGCCGACGCCCTCCTGATCGCGCCGGCGACGGCGAACACCGTCGGCAAAATCGCGGCCGCCATCGACGACACGCCCGTGACGACGTGTGCGACGACGGCGCTCGGCGCCGACGTGCCGGTGGTCGTCGCCCCCGCGATGCACGAACCCATGTACGATCACCCCGGCGTCCTCGACGCTATCGACCGCGTCGAGTCCTGGGGCGTCGACTTCGTCGACCCGCGGATCGAGGAGGGAAAGGCCAAAATCGCGAGCGAGGAGGCCACCGTCACCGCGCTCACGCGGGCGACGACGCCGTCGCCGCTCGAGGGAACCCACGTCGTCGTCACCAGCGGCGCGACCACGGAGTCCATCGACCCGATCCGGACGCTCTCGAACCGTGCGTCGGGGCGCACGGGGCGGGCAGTCGCTCGGGCCTGTCACGTCCGGGGCGCGACGGTGACGCTCGTCCACGACGACCCCGACGTTCACTACGCCGACGTGCGACGGGTCGAGAGCGCCGCGGAGATGGTGGACGCGACGCGGGCCGCCGTCGCCCGCGACGGCGACTCGCCTCCGGCCGACGCCCTCGTCTCCGCCGCCGCAATCAGTGATTTCACCGTCGAGACGGCGTCGGAGAAGATCCGCTCCGGCGAGTCCCGGACGCTCGAACTGGAGCCGACACCGAAACTCCTGGACGCGGTTCGCGACGACAACCCCGACCTCCCGATGGTCGGATTCAAGGCCGAAACGAGCGGCGACGACGACGCGATGGTGGAACGCGCGCGGGCACTGTTGGAGCGAGTGGGTCTCGCCTTCGTCGTCGCGAACGACGCCACGGTGATGGGCGACGAGGAGACACGGGCGTTGCTGGTGCAGGACGACGCGGTGACGACGTACACGGGATCGAAAGCTGGTCTCGGGGCGCGAGTCGCCGCCGACCTCGCAGAACACCTCGACTGACCGCCGTCGCGGCGTCGGAACCGGCCAACAGAACCCCAGCCCGCCCGTATAGCAATAGTTATCAAAGCGGAACCGAAGCCTACACGATGACAAGAATGAACGGGAGAGCCACCGCTCGGGTCGCCGGAGGTCGCTCGGATGGCGGCTGACTACGAGCGGGACGTGCTCGTCCCGGTCGGCGACTCGGAGACGCTGCGGCGGACGGTCACGTACGCGGTCGAGCAGGCACACGAGGCGGCCGTCGAAGCCGGCGAACGCGCGACCGTCCACTTCGTGTTCCCCGCACGCTGGCGGGTCTTCGAGACCGACCGCGGAAGCGTCGAAAGCGCGTCGGCGTTGCTGGAGCGAGTCGTCGCCTGGGCCGAAGAGGATCTCTACGACCTGATCGGGGAGGACGTACCCTCGACAGTCGTCTTCGAGACGGCCACCATCGGAACCAGCGAGTACGTCTTCAGCCCCGGCGACTTCGCCGACGTGATCGCGCGCTACGCCGACGCGAACGAGGTTCGTCGGATCGTCGTCGACCCCTCGTTTCGGCCCGGCGGGAGCGTCCCACTCCTGCGCTCGTTCGAGGAGGAACTCGCGAACCGCGGGTTCGACGTGCTGGAAGCCCCCGTCACGCGCCGCACCCGGCGGCGCCTCCCCTTCACCGAAATCGGGCTGCCCGAGGTGTTCGTGGTGTACGCCACGTCGCTCCTGTTTTACCTCGCGCTCGGTGGCTGGCACGTTACCGACCCGTACGAACTGGTCACGGGCATCGTCACGGCCAGCGTCGTGACGGCGACGCTCACCAGCGTGGCGATGAAAGGCGAGGTGCCGAAACTGCGCGTGATTGCGCGCACGCTCCTGCGACTGGCGGTGTACACGCCGATCCTCCTCTGGGAGATTGCGAAGGCGAACGTCGCACTCGCGTACGTCGTCCTCCACCCGAGGCTTCCCATCGATCCGCGGGTCGTCGAGTTCGACGCCGCGGTGTGGGGCGACATGCCCGTCACCACGCTCGCCAACTCCATCACGCTGACGCCCGGCACACTGACCGTCGACGTGAGCCGGCAGCATTTCCTCGTCCACGCATTGATCCCCGACGCGGAAGACGACCTGCTCGAAGGGACGCTCGAACGGATGGTTCGGTTCGTCTTCTACGGCCGGCGGTCGTCGCGCATCCCCTCCCCGCGGGAACGGCGCGCCGAACACGACGACGAGGGAGGTGCCTGACGTGGCGCTCTCGCCGCCGCTGTCGACCGTCTTCCTCGGCGCCGCGGGGGCGTTCACCCTGTTCGCTGTCGTCCTCCTCTACCGGGTGGTGCGTGGCCCGACCACCCAGGATCGCATCGTCGCCATCAACGTCGTCGGGACGAACACCGTCATCGTCATCGCCCTCGTGAGCGTCACCTTCGGCGAGTACGGCTACCTCGACGTGGCGCTGGTGTACGCCCTGCTCAACTTCGTGATGAGCATCGCCGTCTCCAAGTTCACCGTCGAGTGGGGTGGCGTCATATGACACCCCTGGAGTATCTGGCGGCAGCACTCGTGATCGGTGGCACTTTCTTCGGCTTCGTCGCCACCGTCGGGATCATCCGACTGCCCGACCTCTACTCGCGCCTCCACGCGGCGTCGAAAAGCGACACGCTCGGCTCCGTACTGGCCGTCGCGGGCACCGTCGTGATCCTCGGTGTCACCACCGAGTCGTTGAAGATGGTGTTTCTCCTCCTCTTCCTGTTCCTGACGAGTCCGACCGCAGCCCACGCCATCGCCCGCGCAGCCAAGGAAAAGGAGGTCGAACCGGCCGGCGAGGACGCCCCCTGGAGTAGCGAGGAGGGCGAGCAATGAGCCTCTCGCTTCCCGTCGCGGCCGTCCTCACCTTCATGATCGGGAGCGCGCTCGCCGCCGCCGTCCTGCGGGACGTGGTCGGAAGCATCGTCGCCTTCGCGGGCTACAGCTTCGGGGTCGCCGTCCTCTGGGCGTTTCTCCGCGCGCCCGACGTGGCGCTCACGGAGGCAGCCGTCGGCGCCGGTATCACGACCGTCCTCTTCTTGCTCACTATCGCTCGGACGAGCATCTCCCGCTCTCGCCTGTTCGAGGGGGTCAGCCCCCGTTCCCTGCTTGCCGTCGTCGCCATCGTCGTCAGCGTCGGAGCGACCGTGCCGGCGCTCCCGCCGGTTGGCGACCCCTCGACACCGATCCTCCAGGGCGAGGTGAGCCAGTACTACCTCGACAACGCGTACGAGCAGACGGGCGTGACGAACGTCGTGACCGCGGTGCTCGTCGGCTATCGCGGGTTCGACACACTGGGCGAGGCCGCCGTCGTCTTCGCGGCCGGTATCGCCATGTTACTCGTGCTTCGACAGGAGGAGTTCGTATGAGCGAACGCGACCGAACCGACGACGGGGGGGACACGGACGAGGCAAGCGCGGGCCGCCTCACCCGCCCCGCCGCCGAGCGGCCGCCCTACGTCGAGAGCACCATCATCATGACGACGGTGCGGGTCATCGCTCCCTTCGTCCTGACGCTCGGCATCTTCGTCATGTTCCACGGCGCGAGTTCCGCCGGCGGCGGCTTCCAGGGCGGCGTCATCGCCGCGACGACCGTCGTTATGCTCGGGTTCGCGTTCGGTATCGAACCCATCGCCACCCGCCTGCGGAACGAACACCTGGCGGTGCTCGTCCTCGGGGGCCTGGGCACCTTCCTCGCCATCGGGCTTGGCGGATACCTCGTCGGCGGCAACTTCCTCCAGGTTTCCGGCTACGAGACGCTGCTCCATCACGGCAGCAAGTACAGCATCGAACTCGTCGAACTCGGCATCGGCGTCGTCGTCGCGGGGGTCATCACCGGCCTCTTTTTCCTGCTCGGCACCGGCGTCGACACGGCGTACGACGCGACCGAACCCGGGACGGAGGACGATCACTGAATGCTCGAACTGATCGCGACGAAGTATACGTATCTCACGGTGGTGGTGTTGCTCGCCCTCGGTGCGTACGTCATGATCGAGAGCGACAACTTCGTGAAGAAAATCATCGGCCTGAACGTCTTCCAGACCGGCATCTTCGTGTTCTTCATCTCCAGCGCGTACCGCACGGGCGGCCGGTCGCCGGTCGTCGGACAGGGCGGCGAGGGCGGCCCCTTCGTCTCCCCGCTCCCGCACGTGCTGATCCTGACGGCCATCGTCGTCGGAGTGAGCCTGACCGCCGTCGCCCTTGGCCTCGTCATCCGCATCTACGAGAGCTACGGCACCATCAACGAGGACACCCTGGAGGAGGTGCTGGCGGATGACTGACGCGCTGGTGCCGCTCCTGGTCGCGGTGCCGTTGCTGGGCGCCCTCCTCGCCCTCGCGGCGGGGCTGGTGACCGACCGCGGCCCCGCAGTCGTCGCCGCGGTGATCCTCACGGGACAGACCGTCATCGCCGGCTGGATCGGGCGGAACGCCGTGGTCGACGGCCCGCTCTCCGCCGAGGTCGGCGGATTCGCCGCGCCGTACGGGATCGAACTCGTCGTCGACGGCCTCTCGGCGGTCGTGGTCGTCCTCGTCGCCGTCGTCTCCCTCGCGGCGCTCGTGTACGTCCGCCGGGACGACCCCGGCGGCACTGCCTTCTACACGCAGTATCTCCTGCTCGTGACCGGGCTCTCCGGAATGACCGTCACCGGCGACGTGTTCAACCTCTACGTCTTCCTCGAAATCTCGGGGCTGGCGACCTACGCGCTGGTGGCGAGTGCCGGCACGGGTCGGTCGGCGGTGTCGGCGCTGAAATACCTGTTTTTTGGCACTGTCGCCGCCTCACTGTACCTGCTCGGGGTTGGCTACGCGCTGGTCGCGACGGGGACGCTCAACATGGCCGACCTCTCGGTCGAACTGGCGCGGGCGGGCTACACCTCGCCCCTCGTCGTCGCCTCCTTCGGCTTCATCGTCGTCGGCCTCGCGACCAAGACGGCGCTGTTCCCGCTCCACACCTGGCAGCCCGGCGCCTACCAGGACGCCCCGGACAGCGTGAGCGCGGTCATCGCTGCCCTCGTCTCGACGGTGGCGGCCTACGCACTCCTGCGCCTGCTCTACACCGTCTACACGCCGGCCTTCTTCGAGGCCGTCCCCGTCGCTCGTCAGGCCCTCGTCGCCTTCGCAGCGGTGAGCATCGTCGTCGGGAGCGTCCTCGCCGTCGCCCAGTCCGACGTGAAGCGGATGCTCGCGTACTCCTCCGTCTCGCAGTACGGCCTCGTGGTCGTCGGCCTGGCCGTCGGCACCCCCGCTGCCGTCTTCGGCGCCGTCGTCCACCTCGTCGGCCACGCGATCATGAAGGGGGGGCTGTTCGTCGCCGCGGGCACCGTCGCCGACCTGACCGGCGCGCGCACCGTCGACGAGTACGCCGGCCTCGCCGACCGCTTCCCCGTCCTCGGGGGCGGGAGCGCCGTCCTCATGCTCGCGATGGTCGGCGTTCCGCCCGCCGTCGGCTTCGCCGGCAAGTGGTACATCGCGCTCGGCGCCGTCCGGGCGGGCGCCTGGCCCGTCGCGGTCGTCATCTTCGCGTCGACGCTCCTGACGCTCGCCTACTTCGCGACCCTGATCGAGCGAATGTTCGTCGCGTCGGCGTCGCCGGCCGTGCAGGCGACGACCGACGGCGGCGCCGACACGGGGACGCCGGTCGAGTCGGCACGGGCCACGATAGCCCTCGTCGTCGGCGCCGCCGTCGTCGCCGTCGTTCTCGGCATCGCCGTCACCGATCTCCAGACCGTCCTCGAACCGACCCTCGATAGACTCCTCTCGCCATGACCGAAGTCGCCTCACTCAGACCGGCTCTGGCCGTCGCCGTCGCGGCGGTCGCCGTCGTACCGATCCTCGCCTCCGCCCGCCGACCGAACGTCCGTGAAGGGTGGACGGTGCTCGCAGCGGGGAGCGCATTCGCCCTCGTCGCCAGCATGCTCCCCGACGCCATCGCCGGGACGACACGCGTCACCGAACTCGGGACGTTCGTCGCGGGCGTCGACCTCGCCCTGCAGGCCGACCCGCTCGGCCTCCTCTTTGCCACCGTCGCCAGTCTGCTCTGGCTCATCACCAGTTTCTACAGCATCGGCTACATGCGCGGCCTCGACGAACACGACCAGACGCGCTACTTCGCGGCGTTCGCCGCGAGTGTCGCCGCCGCCCTCGGCGTCGCCTTCGCGTCCAACCTCGTCACCCTCTTCGTCTTCTACGAACTGCTGACGGTGGCGACCTACCCGCTCGTCACCCACGACGAGACGCCGGAAGCGCGGGCGGCCGGCCGGAAATACCTCGCGTACACCTTCGGGGGCGGCGTGGCCGTCCTCGCGGGGACGGTGCTCGTGGCCACCATGACGGGGACGACGGCCTTCTCCGCGGGCGGTATCGCCGGCCTCGCATCCGCCGACCCCGTCCTCGCCCGCGCCGCGTTCGTCCTGCTCGTCGGCGGGTTCGGCGTCAAGGCGGCGCTCATGCCCCTCCACTCCTGGCTCCCCGACGCGATGGTCGCGCCGACGCCCGTCTCCGGCCTGCTCCACGCCGTCGCCGTCGTCAAGAGCGGCGTGTTCGGCATCGCTCGGGTTCTCCTCGACGTGTACGGTGTCGACCTCACCGGCTCGCTGGGGCTGGGCCTGCCCCTCGCCGTCGTCGCTGCCGCGACGCTCCTCCTCGCGAGCGTCATCGCCCTCCGCCAGGACAACCTCAAGCGCCGGCTGGCCTACTCGACGGTGAGCCAACTCTCCTACATCGTCCTCGGCATCGCCGTCCTCGACCCGCAGTCCATCGTCGGCGGCTTGCTGCATATCCCCGCCCACGCGTTCATGAAGCTCACCCTCTTCTTTACCGCCGGCGCCATCCACGTCGAGACCCACACCGACGACATCAGCGAGATGGCGGGCATCGGCAAGCGGATGCCGCTGACGATGCTCGCCTTCGGCGTGGCCGCCGCGGGCATGGCGGGGATACCGCTGGTCGCCGGATTCGTCAGCAAGTGGTATCTCCTGCTCGGGAGCGTGAGCGCCGGGCAGGCCGTCTTCGCCGTCGCCCTCCTCCTCTCGGGCGTGCTCAACATCGCGTACTTCTGGCCGGTGTTCTACCAGGCCTTCTTCGAGAGCGAGGATGGCGCCGACGCCAAACCGCTCGTCGAGTTCTCGCTCGGCGGCGAGTCGCGGTCGATCCGTCCCGAAGAGCCGACGTACGAGCCCGGTCCCATAACCGACGGCGGGCCCGGAGACGCTGAAGCGAGCCCCGAGGCTCCCCACGGCGGCCACGAAAGCCCCCACGGCGGCCCGCCCGCCGGTGGCTGGGAGCGTCGTGGCTGGCGCGGCGCCGAGAGCACGTGGTTCATGCTCGGTCCGATCCTCGCGGCGATGACGGGCGCCGTCGTCCTCGGCGTGATTCCGCGGACGGCCGTCTTCCTCCGCCTCGTCGAGGTCATCGTCGCCGCGGCAACGGGGGTGACGGTCTGATGGCGACCGGCCCGCTCACGGCCATCCCGCCCGGCCTCGTCGTCCTCGCGGCGGCGCTGGCGACCGGACTCGCCGGGGAGCGGCGGCGCCTCGGTCATCTGCTCGGCGGCCTCACGACCGCACTCGTCACCGTATGGGCGTGGGTCGTCCCCGCGGGCACCCACCTGTCGGGCCAGTTGTTCGGCTTCGACGCCGTCTTCTTCGCGGTCGATCCCTTCTCCCGGATCGTCGGTCTCGTCTTCGCCTTCATCGCCACCGTCGCCGTCACCTACTCGTGGGCGACGGGGGCGAAAAACCGGCAGACCGCCTACGCGCTCACCTACGTCGGGTCGAGCCTCGGTGCCGTCTTCGCCGGCGACTGGCTGACGATGGTCGTCTGGTGGGAACTGATGGCCGTGACGAGCACGATTCTCGTCTGGGACTACGGCGGGAAAGCCGTTCGCGCGGGCTTCCGCTACGCCCTCCTGCACGGCATCGGGGGGAGTCTCGTCCTCGCGGCCATCGCGTGGCATTACGCCGAAGTCGGCTCCTTCCTCTTCAGTGCGGCAGATGGAATGGTCGGCACCGTCCCGCAGGTGCTCGCGGCAGTGGGCATCGGCGTCAACGTCGGCTTCATCGGCCTGCACGCGTGGCTCCCCGACACCTACCCGCGGCCCCACGTCGCCGCCAGCGTCTTCCTCTGTGTCTACACCACCAAGACCGGCGTCTACGCCATGTACCGGGCGTTCCCCGACGGTCACCTCTGGATCGCCTACATGGGCGGGGCGATGGCCGTCTTCGGCGCCGGCGCCGCCCTCCTCCAGAACGACATGCGCCGCCTGCTCTCCTATCACATCCAGTCACAGGTCGGCTACATGGTCGCCGGCGTCGGCATCGGAACCGCGCTGGCGACGGCGGGCGCCTTCGGCCACGTGTTCAACCACATCCTCTACAAGAGCCTCCTCTTTATGACCGCCGGTGCCGTCGTCTACCGCACCGGCGAGGAGAATCTGAAACACCTCGGCGGCCTGGCGCGGAAGATGCCCGTCACCGCCGTCGCGTTCGCTATCGCGGCGCTCTCCATCTCGGGCTTCCCCGGCTTCAACGGCTTCGTCAGCAAGGGGATGGTCATCGGCGCCGCCCACCACGAACATCTCGATGCGCTGTGGTATCTCCTCCTTCTCGGGGGCGTCGGCACCTTCCTCTCCTTTATCAAGTTCGGCTACTACGCCTTCCTCCACGGGCCGTACCACGGCGACGGCCCGGTGACACCCGCGCCCCGGGTTCAGCAGGTGGCGATGGGGTCGGTGGCAGTCCTCCTCGTCTTCTTCGGCCTCGTACCGGACGCCCTGTTCGCCATCCTCCCACTCGAAGGCGCCTACGAGTTCCACACGTTCACGCTCGGCCACATCGGCGAGGGCCTCGTTCTCGCCGCCATCGGCGTCGTCGGGTTCGTGGCCCTGAAACGCCCGCTGTCGAAGGTGGGCCACGTGCCCGACATCGACGCGGCGTACAACCCGCTCGCCTTCTATGGTACGCGGGCGCTGGTACACGGCGTGACGGGGACGTACGCCGCCGTCGACCGGGCCGTGGTGGCGCTGGCCGACCGCGCCGCCGCCATCCGCGAGGAGCCACGGATGCTGTCGCGGTTCCGCGCCAACGTCGGCCAGAGCGTGTTCATCCTGATGGTCGTCCTCGGGGGCGTGCTGGTCTGGCTCGGCATCGTGTAACCGGCCCCGTCGCCGTCCGGCGGCGTCACGCGCCCGCTACGACTCCTCCGAGTTGGCGTAGACGCTCTCGGCCCGTCGAACCAGCGCGGCGTGTGGATCGACCGCGTCCCGTCGCCTCGCCACCCGTCGAAACGCGGCATCGAGGTCACCGCCCTCTCGGAGCGCAATGGCCGTCGCGGCGACGGCCGGACTACGAGACGCGCCGGCCGAACAGTGGACGAGGACGGCGCCGTCGTCGAGTCGCGAGCGCACCGCGGCCACGGCCCGGGCGAACGCCGCCAGGTCGTTCTGTGGGCCGTCCAGCATCGGAACGTCGACGACGGTCGTCTCCGCGGGAAACCCCCCGTCCGGATCACGGTGTGTCAGCGAGACGATGGTCGTGACGCCGTGGTCGCGGAGCAACGACCCGTTTCCCGCGTCTGCAAGCGTCCCGACGAACAACCCGCTCGTGACTTCGTCCATGGGTTCGTCACTCCGCGACGAGTTCGTAGACGACTTCGACCCCCTCGGAGACGGTGATCGGTTCCGGGTGGAGGTCGATTCGGTCGGACAGCGCATCGTCGATGAGGCCGTTCATCCCCGTGTCCACCTCCTGGGTCGTCACGGTTCGCACCTCGCCGACGGCGAGCCCCTCGGCCGCCGCGATGCGCTCGGCTTTCCCGCGGGCGCGCTCCATCGCGGCCTCGAGCGCCTCGTTCCGCAGCCGTCGGCGAACGGCCTCGGGGTGGTGGAACTCGACGGAACGAACCGTTCCGCCCGCGTCGGTCAGATCCACGACGACCGACTCGGCCGTCTCCGGCACGCACTCGACGTGCAACTGCTCGCGCGCGCAGTATGCCGCGTCGGTATCGGGGTCGAACGCCTCCGAGGAGTCCTCGACCGTGAGGTCGACGGTTCGAATCCGGTCGGACGGGACGGCGTCTACCGACTCCCGGAGCGTGGCCGCCCGATCACGGGCCGCCGTGCGAGCGGCGGCCGCCGATTCGCCGTCGCCGATGGCGATGACGTCCACCATCGCTAGCTCGGGCGTCTCCTTGCGCCGGCCGACTGCCTCGGTGGTGACGGTTCGGGCTGTCATCGACCGAACGTGTGTGTCCGGCGAGACATCAATGCCCGTCAGACGGGCGACGGACGACCCCGTCGCCGACGACGCCGTGATCCCCGTCCGCGGGCGCCAGCGACGGAGGATCGCCAGCTTTTATTCTCGACGGGCGGGTACGGTCGACATGGATCAGTTGCGGCAGTCGCTCCTCGACGCGCCGATCATCGAGAAGGGAGACTACGAGTATTTCGTCCATCCCGTCAGCGACGGCGTGCCGATGCTCCGCCCCGAACTCCTGCGCGAAATCGTCATCAAGATCATTCGCAAGGCGGATCTGGAGGACATCGACAAGATCGTCACGCCGGCGGCGATGGGCATTCACATCTCGACCGCCGTCTCGCTGATGACCGACATTCCGCTCGTGGTGATCCGGAAACGCCAGTACGGCCTCGACGGGGAGGTGTCGCTGGCGGCCCAGACCGGCTACTCCGAGAGCGAGATGTACATCAACGACGTGGAGGAGGGCGACCGGGTGCTCGTCCTCGATGACGTGCTATCGACCGGCGGCACGATGAAGGCCATCCTCGACGCCCTCGAACACATCGGCGCCGAAGTGATCGACGTGGTCGCGGTCATCAAGAAGGCGGGGCCGAACGAACTCGACGACGCGGGCTACAGCGTCAAGACCCTGATCAACGTTACTGTCGAAGACGGGGAAGTCATCATCACCGATCCGCACGGCGACGGGTAGTCGACCGACCCCGACGCAGTCGGGTGGTTCTTGGATCGAACCGACCGATGGGTATTAGTGCGCACCGCCGTTTTGAACAGGTATGCCGTCTGGTAACGACCGCCGCAGTCATTCGGGCACGGCGAGTCGTCGGGGACGACGGGACGTACTGAAGCTCCTCGGGGTGACGGGAGTCGCGGGGCTCGCGGGCTGTTCGGGGAGTGGCGGCAGCGACGACGGGGGCGGGCGAAGCGTTCAGGGGACGTACGTCTCCGCGTCCAGCGTCGACGCGCAGTCGCTCAACTGGCTGACTATCGCCGACTCCACGTCGGGATCGTACGTCACCGCGACGCTCGACGGGGCGTGGGCCATCAAACCCGAGCGGGAAATCTTCCCGCTGTGGGCCGACTACTCGACGGACGACGGCCGCGTCTACGAAATCGAACTCCGGGAGAACCTGGAGTGGGGGGCGGGCTACGGGTCGATGACCGCCGAGGACTGGGTGTATATGATCAAAAACGTGTTCCAGGCGCGGCCGAACTGGAGCGGCTACCCCAACGCCGACTCCTGGTTCCGGACGAATCCGGAGTCGGGACAGCAGGAGCCGATCCCGGTCGAGAAGACGGGCACCCGGACGTTCGAAATCCGCCTGTTCGACGTCGACCCGTCCTTCCCGTTCAAGCCGGTGCTGTGGCGCCAGCAGTGCATCCCGAAAGGCATCCTCGAGAAGTACGTCCCCGATCAGGACGGGGAGGGGCTCAAACAGGACGAGGAACTCAACACGCTGGCCTACACCGGCAATCTCGGTCCCTACTCGTACGACACCTGGGAACGCTCCGCGCGGTACGTCGTCACCCGCAACGACGACTACTACCTCCAGGACATCGACGGGGTGCCCGAACGGTTCAGCGAGGCGCCCTACTTCGACAAACAGGTCATCAACGTGATCAAAGAGGAGAGCACCCGCCTGGGTGCGCTCGAATCCGGCGAAATCGACTCCGCGGGCATCCCCCCCGATAAGGCTGCACGGTTCGAGAACCTGTCGAACGTCAGGGTCAACGTCACACCGCAGCCGTATCTCCGGCTCATCGTCTACAACATGCGGGCGAACGGCTGGAAGCCGTTCCGCTCGAAAGCGGTGCGCCGGGCGCTCGCGTTCGCCGTCAACAAGAAGACGGTCGTCCAGAACGTGTTGCGCGGCTACGCTGACGTGGCCCAGACCATGCAGCCGAAGTGGTCGCAGTGGTACGACGACAGCCGCGTCGAGACGTTCGGCGTCGGCGACCGGTACGGTTCCGAGGCGACACGGAGCCGCCTCGAATCGGCGCTTTCGGACACCGAGTACGCCTACGACGGTGAGCGCCTCGTCGACGGCAACGGCGAGCAGGTGACGCTCTCTATCTACTACGACTCCGGTCAGCCGACCGAGGGTACCATCGCCGAGTTCGTCGCCCAGGAGTTCGAGCAGAACGCCGGCATCGCCGTCCAGCCCCAGGCCGTCTCGTCGTCGACGTTCCAGAGCAACTACGTGCAGACCTCGCCCCCGGAAGGCACCGACGTGGAGTGGAGCGCCGGCGTGTTCAACGGCGGCCCACGCGACGTGGCCACGAGCGCCAAGCCGTGGGATATGTCGATCAACCTCCAGTTCAACACCTACCCCTTCACACCCGCGTCCAGCAAGGGCTTCTTCGAGAAAAAAGGGGGGATCAACTTCTACGGCTACTACCCGGAGGCGAACATCGCCGAACTGTACGAGCGGGCGTCCGCGACGACGGACGAACAGCGGCGGCGCGAACTGTTCGGCCGCGCGTTCGGCCTCATTAGCCAAGAACAGCCCTTCGGCTTCCTCGCCCTGCCGTCGAGCGTGACTGGCTACGCCGACAACGTTCGGGGCTACGGCGAGGAGTTCAACACGGGGTGGGACTCTCAGACATGGTACTTCGCGTGACCGCGAGTCACGAGCGACGTTCGTCGAATCGGGCGGGCGAGCGGGAGTCGCGGCGCGCTACGAGCGGTTCGGGAGGTCGGGGCGACCGGTGAGCATGCGCTGGTACGTGGTTCGACGGGTGCTGTGGGCGGTCGTCGCGACGTATCTCATCCTCTCGGTCACGTGGGGTCTGCTCGCCATCACGCCGAATCCGGCGGCCGAGCAGATGCAGTTCCGCGCGGCCGCCAGCGGCGGCTCCGCGGAGGCCGCCCGCGAGGCGTTCGAAGCGCGACGGGGCCTCGACCGCCCGCTGTGGGTTCGGTACCGTGAGTACATGGTCAACATGGTGACGCTCAACTGGGGGTGGTCCGAGAGCCGCTCCCAGCCAGTGGTCGAAGCCATCGCCAGCGCGTTGCCGTACACGGCCATCTACTCCGTGCCGACGACGATCCTGTCGATCCTGTTGGGGCTGTCTATCGGCCTCTACTCGGCGACCCACCAGTACACCAAGACGGACTACGCCGCGACCTTTTTCGCCTTCTTCGGCTACGCCATCCCCAACTTCTGGTTCGGGATCATCCTCCTGTTGATCTTCGGCGTCCAACTCGGGTGGTTCCCGGTGGTGTTCAACTCCGACGTGCCCTTCTTCAGCCTCGCGATGGCGCGCCAACTCGTCTTGCCGGTGGTCGTCTTAGTGACGGGTACCATCGCGGGCATCATGCGCTACTCGCGGGCCGAGGCGCTGGAGTACGTCGAAGCCGAGTTCGTCAAGACGGCCAAATCGAAGGGCGCCGACGGCTATCGCATCCTCACGCGACACGTGCTGCGGCCCGCCGCGGTGCCCCTGATGACCATCCTCGTCGGCGACATCCTCGGCATCTTCCTCGCGGCGTCCTACCTCGTCGAGGTGGTGTTCGGCATCCCCGGTCTGGGACAACTCTCGTACAACGCCATCCTGGCCCAGGACACCTCGCTGGTGTTGGGGACGACGCTCATCTTCACGTTCATCTCGGTGATCGGCAACCTCGTACAGGACGTGGCGTACACGGTACTCGACCCCCGGATCGACTACGGTGATCGCTGATGTCCGGGGAGTCGGACACCTTCGAGTCGGTCGACTGGGAGGCGACGGGGAGTCGGCTGTCGACGCTCTCCCGGCGTGACCGAGGGGCGTTACTGGCGGGTCTCGCTCTCGTCGCCGCCTTCGTCTACGACTACGCCGTGGTGCCCGGGAGCCGGCCGACGATCACCGTCCCGGTCGAGTGGAACGTCACGCAGCTCGACTGGCTGTTCGTGATGACGCTGCTCGCCATCTTCTGTTACGTCGCCGTCCCGCTCTACGACAACCGCCGCCTGACGGCCTACTACTGGCGGGAGTTCCGGAAGAATCGGATGGCGGTCGTGAGCCTCGTGTACCTGCTCGTCGTCTTTCTGATCGGGGTCACCGGACCGCTCTTTCTCGACAAGCCGACGCTCGCACTCCAGCAGGCCTACCAGCCGCCCGTCTACCTCAGCGTCGACGCGACGGTGCCGGTGAACTGTCTCGGCCCCGTCGTCGACGGGCAGTGTCAGGGGACGATGGCCCACCCGCTCGGCACTACTGGCGACGGCAAGGACATCCTCGTCCTCGTCATCTACGGGATGCAGGTCAGCATGAAAGTGGGCCTCATCTCGACGCTACTGGTGGTGGCCATCGGGACGACAGTCGGTACCGTGGCGGCCTACGGCGGTGGCCTGATCGACGAGGCGCTGATGCGCTACGTCGACATCCAACTGGTCTTCCCCGCCTTCTTCCTCTATCTCCTGTTGACCTACCTCTTCGGCGGGAGCCTGTTCATGTTCATCGTCATCTTCGGACTCACGGGATGGGGGAGCATCGCTCGCCTCGTCCGCTCGGAGGCGCTCCAGCGGGCCGAAGAGGAGTACATCACCGCCGCCCGCAGCGCCGGCGCCGGCACGCTCTACGTCATCCGTCGCCACCTCGTCCCAAACGTCTCGAACAGCGTCATTACGGCGGCGACCCTGCTGATCCCGGGCTTTATCCTCTTCGAGGCGTCGCTTTCTTTCCTCTCGTTGGGCGACCCGACGGTTCCCTCGTGGGGACAGGTCATCGCCAACGGACGGAGCGACCTCTCGACGGCGTGGTGGGTGTCGACGTTCCCCGGCGTATTCCTCTTTACGACCATCCTCGCGTTCAACTTCATGGGCGACGCGCTCCGTGACGCGCTCGACCCCCGACAGGAGCGATAATGACCGAGCCACTGCTCTCGATCCGTGACCTGCGAACCGTCTTCCACACCGACGATGGCCTCGTCCGCGCCGTCGACGGCGTCAGCTTCGACGTGCACCGCGGCGAGACGGTCTGTCTGGTCGGCGAGTCGGGAAGCGGCAAGACCGTCACCGGCGAGTCGATCACGCGGCTGATCCGGTCGCCGCCCGGCGAAATCGCCGACGGCGAAATCGTCTTCGACGGCCAGGATCTCACGACGCTCCCGGAGGAGCGCCTGCGTGAGCTCCGTGGCGACCGCATCGCCCACGTCTTCCAGAACCCACAGGGGGCGCTCAACCCGGTGTACACCGTCGGCTGGCAGATCGTCGAGGCGATCCAACTCCACGAGGACATCTCGCGCGAGGCGGCACGGTCGCGGGGGGTCGACCTCCTTGATCGGGTGGGTATCCCCGAGGCCACCCGCCGGTTCGACGACTACCCCCACGAGTTCTCCGGCGGGATGAAACAGCGGGTCGCCCTCGCGATGGCACTCGCGACCAACCCCGACCTGCTGATCGCCGACGAACCGACCACCGCGCTCGACGTGACGATCCAGAACCAGATTCTCGAACTCCTCTCCGACCTCCAGGCGGAGTTCGACATGAGCATCCTGCTCATCACCCACGACCTCGGCGTCGTCGCCGAGGTGGCCGACCGCGTGGTCGTGATGTACGCGGGCAAGGTGATGGAACGCGGCGGCGTCTTCGACGTGTTCGAGCAGCCGTCCCACCCATACACGCGGGCACTCCTCGACTGCCTGCCGGGGCGCGGGACGGACGCGTCGTCCATCGGCGGACGCCTCCCGTCGCCGACCGATCCGCCTGACGGCTGCCGGTTCCACCCGCGGTGTGCGTACGCCGAGGACGCCTGCAGGGAGGGCGACCAGCCGCCCATCACCCCCGCCGACGGCGACGCAGAGCACGTCGTCTCGTGTGTCCACTACGAACCCGGGGGCGACCCGTCGGTGGTGCGGGGCGACGAGGTCGTCGCGACCGACGACCCCCACACCGTCGACGGCGGCCGACCGGCCGGATCGGACGCCGACGACGCCCCCGACGGAGGTGACGTGTGAGCCACCCGTTGCTCGACGTGGAGGGGCTGACCAAACACTACCCGGTGACGGAGGGCGTCCTCCGGAACGAGGTGGGACGGGTGCGTGCCGTCGACGGCATCAGCTTCACCGTCGACCGGGGCGAGACACTCGGTCTGGTCGGCGAGTCGGGGTGTGGCAAGTCGACGGCGGCGACGACGGCGCTTCGCCTGGAGGAGCCGACCGACGGCCACATCGTCTTCGACGGCGAGGACGTGACTGCCTACGACGACGCGGCGCTGAAGCGGTTCCGACGCCGCGCCCAGATGGTGTTCCAAGACCCGACATCGAGTTTCGACCCGCGCATGAGCATCGGCGAGTCGGTGGCCGAACCCCTGCAGGTACACGGGATGCGCGACCGGGAGCGCCGCCGCCGGATCGTCGGCGACCTGCTCGAACGGGTGGGCCTCGACGCCGCCGACATGGATCGTTACCCCCACGAGTTCTCCGGCGGACAGAAACAGCGCGTGGGCCTGGCGCGGGCGCTCGTCATCAACCCCGACCTGATCGTGGCCGACGAACCCGTGAGCGCGCTGGACGTGAGCGTCCAGGCCGACATCCTCGACCTGATCGACCGCCTCCAGTCGGCGTTCGGCCTCGCACTCGTCGTCATCAGCCACGACATGGGCGTCGTTCGCGAGGTCTGTGACCGGGTGGCGGTGATGTATCTGGGCGAAATCGTCGAGACGGCGACGACCGCGGAACTGTTCGAGAGCCCACAACATCCCTACACGCGGGCGTTGCTGGGGTCGACACCGGTGGCCGACCCGCGTCGCCGCGGCCAGGGGACGAGCCTCACCGGCGACGTGCCGAGTCCCTCCGACCCGCCGCCTGGCTGTCGGTTTCACACGCGCTGTCCGGAGGTGATCCCGGACGAGGACTACGGGCTAGACGAGTCGACGTGGCGGGCGGTCTTGAACCTCCGCCTCCGCGTGGCGTCGGACGGGATCGACATCGAGGCCGTCCGGGAGTACGCCGCCGCGGCGGGCGAGGCGCCGGCGGACGCCGACCCCGAGGCGGTGAAGTCGGCGATCCGCGAGGAGTTCGACGTGCCCGTGGAACTGGCGGATTCACGAGCGGAGACGGCGCTGTCGGACGCACTGGATCGCGTCGTCCGGGGGGATATCGACGGCGCAACCGACCGACTGGCCGAGGCCTTCCCGACGGTGTGCCGGCGCGAACGCCCCGGGCTAGTGCCCGAGGGGACGACGCTCTCGGCGGACGAGTGGGCGGCGATCAAGCGACTCCGGGTGTGGGTGGCGACGCTCGTCGACACCCCGTCCGAACGGGTGACCGACCGCCTCCGGGAGCGGTGTGCCGGGGAAACCGACCGCGAGGGCGGGGTCGACCGCCTGGCCATCCGGGCGGCGTTTCGCCTGCCCGAACCGCTGTCCGACTCGGACGCCGAGCGCGCGGTCGGAGCGGCCATCGACGCCCTCCTCGCCGGCCGGGCCGACGATGCCGCCGCCGAACTCTACGGGGCGTTCGGGCCGCTTCGAGAGAGCGCGTGCCACCTGAACACGCGCGACGGGTGAGTTACTCGATTCGGAAGGCGGGTTCGGCGACGTTCTCGCTGCGACACTCGGGGCAGTTCGACGGGTCGTTGATGAGGTCGTCGAACCGGTCGAAGCCACAGTCCTGACAGGTCGGCGGGGCGACGAGCAGTTGCTCGTCGTCGTCGACCGACTGCGCGACGTGTCGAATGTGGTCGTAGACGGCCGACCGGGGCACCCCCACCTGCGTCGAGAGGTCGCTCGGCGTCGCGGGCGCCTCCCGTAGCGACGCCGCGATCCGCTCACGTGTGGTCGACTCCATGGCCGTCGTTGGCGGCGCCCGGTCAAATCCGTTTCTTCGGTCCGCGTCGACGGACGGATACAAAAAGAACTTGGCACTGTAGCCGGTCGGGTCGCCTATGAAGGCCATCGTCCTGGCGGGGGGGTATGCGACTCGACTCTGGCCGATCACGAAACACCGACCGAAAATGTTCCTGCCCGTCGGGGAGTCGACGGTTATCGATACAGTCTTCGAGGATCTGGAGGCCGACGACCGGATCACCGAGGTGTACGTCAGCACCAACGAGCGGTTCGCGGCGGAGTTCGAGTCATATCTCGACGACAGCGAGTTCGAGAAACCGACACTCTCCGTCGAGGAGACGACGGCCGAAGACGAGAAGTTCGGCGTCGTCGGCGCAATCGCCCAACTCATCGACCGCGAGGGCGTCACGGAGGATCTGATCGTCGTCGCCGGCGACAATCTCATCAGCTTCGACATCGCGGAGTTCGTCGACTTCTTCGAGCGGAAGGGGACGCCCGCACTCGCCGCCTACGACGTGGGATCGAAGGATCGGGCACGCTCCTACGGCCTGGTCGAACTCGACGGTGACCGCATCGTCGACTTCCAGGAGAAGCCCGCCGACCCCAAGAGTACGCTCGTCTCCATCGCGTGTTACGCCTTTCCCGCCGAGACGCTCCCGCTGTTCGACGAGTATCTGTCGGCCGGCGAGAACCCCGACGAACCCGGGTGGTTCATCCAGTGGATGCAGGCACGACAGCCGGTACACGCCTTCACCTTCGACGGCGCGTGGTTCGACATCGGGACGCCGGAGAGCTATCTCGATGCGGTTGCCTGGCATCTCGACGGCGATTTCCACGTCGACGCGACGGCGACCGTCGAGGACGCCACCCTCCGTCGGAACGTCCACGTGATGGCGGGCGCCGAGGTAGTGAACTCGACGCTCGAACGCACCGTCGTCTTCCCCAACGCGACCATCCACGACGCGGACGTGCGCGGGTCGATCATCGACGAGGAGACGCACATCGAGAATCTCGACCTCGCCGACGCCCTCATCGGCGCGCACTCGACGATGACGAACGGGGACTGAACCGGGCTATCCCAGACGGGCGCCCGTGATCCGCAGGTGGCCGCGTGAGCCCTCCCACACCCGTTCCCACTCCAGTTCGATGGGACGGGCCATGTGTGGCGCGTCGGTCACGACCGTCTCGAACTCGCCGCCCTCGCCGAGCGGATGGACGCCGTACTCCTCGTTGAGCGTCTGGAGTTCGTCGAGCGCGGCGGCGTCGAGGCGGCGGCCGAGCCACGACTCGTCGAGGCCGGCGGCCGCCACCTGGACGATCAGAATCTCGAAACCCGCATCCAGCATCTCCTCGGCGAGCGTGACCGGATCGCGTTGCCAGAGCGGGGCGAACAGGTCGATATCCAGTCGCTCACACATCGCCTCGATGCGACTCGTCTGGAACTCGCTCTCGACGGCGCCGGCGGTGACGCCCACGAGGTTCTCCTCGGTCGCCAGGTCGCGGAGCGCCGCCTCCAGCGGTTCGAGTTCGGCGTCGCCCTGGGCGCTCGCGTCCGTCGCCGACGTGGCCCCGAGGTCGCCGGGCTCGATTTCGAGCAGGTCGATCCCGATGCTTTCGGCGGCCAGAGCGGCCAGATGGGTCGCCGGGACGTGGTACATGTAGGAGTCCTCGCCCGGATGGACAGTCACCAGTCGCGTCACGTTCAGGCCACGTTTGAGGGCCCGATACAGCGCCCAGGAGGAGTCCTTGCCGCCGGAAAAGAGGCTCGCCCATTCGTCGGTCATCGGCGGCGATAGGGCGGGCGCGAGGTTAGGGCTGGTGATTCGTTCGAACCGACCGGCAGAATCAGAGCGCCGATGCGCCGCCGTCCTACATGTAGCCCAGGTCGCGGAGGCGTTCCATCAGATCCTCCTTGTCCTGGGCGCGACCGGCACGCTCGGTCGTGTTCTCGATGTCCTGAAGCCACGCGGGTTCCTCGTCGGACTTCTCGGTACTGACTTCGCTGCCCAGCGACCGGAAGCCGGCGAAGTACTTCGGACTGACGGGAATGTCGCTCTGCGTGAGGCCGTTCGGCAGGTCGTCGGCGCCCTGAGGGACGTAGCCCTCGTCCGGGAAGTCGGGCACCGTATCGGGGACGACGTAGTTCCAGAAGGCGTCCCACACGTCACGCTCCGCGAACTGGAGAATTGGCTGAATGCGGTCGTGGGGCGGGTAGATATCCGGGTCGTGCCGGGGGCTGAAAAACGTCTCGTCGGCCCGCGCTTCCTGTTCGTCCCAGCGGACGCCGGAGATGACGCCGTCGATGTCGTACTCCTCCAGAGCGTCGTTGAGCGCGACGGTCTTCAGCAGGTGGTTGCCGACGTAGGTGTCGAGCAGGAACGGGAACGTGTCTTCCTCGTACTCCAGGATGTCCCGAATGTGGTGCTGGTTGTGCTCGGAGAGTTCCGAGACGGGGATATCGTCGCCGGGTTCGAGGCCGTGTTCGTCGACGTACGCGCCAACGTCCTCGTTGCGGGCGTAGATCACGTCGAGATCCCACTCGTCGGCCCAGTGGTCGACGAAGTCGTGGATGGCGTCGAAGTGCTGGTAGTGGTCGATGAACACCGCCGGCGGCGTCTCGTAGTCGTACTTCTCGGCGACTTCCTTGATGAAATACAGCGTGAGCGTCGAGTCCTTGCCACCCGTCCACATCACGGCGGGGTTCCGGTACTGTTCGAGGCCACGCCGGGTGACCTCGATGGCCTTCTCCAGTTTGTCTTCGAGCGTCGGATAGTCGTCCGGCGTCTCGCCCTCGCCGTCGGAGTAGTCGACGTCGAGGTAGTCGGGGAACGCGCTCATCGTATAATGATATGTAATTACCGGAGATCAAATACCTTGTGACTCGGGCCGTGATTGCAGTCATCTCGGACGGACCGGGGAGGTCACACGGCTCCCCCCGACGCGGGCAACGCCGATACCACGACCGCAAGGTATTTATATGCCGTTTGGGGCTCGGGCGCACTCCAAGCCGAGCCCAAAAGTGTGTGTTCGACCGTGAAGAACCCGATTTCGGCAGGTTCGATGCCAGAAGGTTTTTAAGCCTTGCGGGCGCACTTGTGGTAAGGACGCCCCCGCCTTTTCGTCTCGTCTTTCTCCCGGTGAGGGGTGCCTCGCGAGCCACACCACAATGAGCGATACCACGACCTACAGTACCACGAAAGCGACCGAGCGAGAAGAAGAGCACGCGGAGACCGAAACGGAGACGGAGACGGCCTGCCCCGAGTGTGGCGGCCACCTCGTCACCGACGAGGAACACGGGGAGACGGTGTGTGCCGACTGCGGCCTGGTCGTCGAGGAGGACGAAATCGACCACGGCCCCGAGTGGCGCGCCTTCGACGCCAGCGAACGCGACTCGAAGTCGCGGGTCGGAGCACCGACGACCCAGATGATGCACGACAAAGGCCTGTCGACGAACATCGGCTGGCAGAACAAGGACGCCTACGGTCGAAGCCTCTCCTCGCGCCAGCGCGAGAAGATGCAGCGGCTGCGGACGTGGAACGAGCGGTTCCGGACGCGGGACTCGAAAGAGCGCAACCTGAAACAGGCGCTGGGCGAGATCGACCGCATGGCCTCGGCACTGGGCCTGCCCGAGAACGTTCGGGAGACGGCCAGCGTCATCTACCGCCGTGCGCTCGCCGACGACCTCCTGCCCGGGCGCTCCATCGAGGGCGTCGCCACCAGCGCGCTCTACGCCGCCGCCCGACAGGCCGGCACCCCCCGCTCGCTCGACGAAATCGCCACCGTCTCCCGCGTCGACAAGATGGAGCTGACGCGAACCTACCGCTACGTCGTCCGCGAACTCAAACTCGAGGTCAAACCCGCCGATCCCGAGCAGTACGTCCCCCGGTTCGCCTCCGAACTCGACCTCTCGGAGGAGTCGACCCGACAGGCGCGCGAACTCCTCCGCTCGTCGCGCGAGCGCGGCGTCCACAGCGGCAAGAGCCCGGTCGGCCTCGCGGCCGCGGCCGTCTACGCCGCCGCACTCCTCACCAACGAGACGGTGACTCAGAGCGAGGTGAGCGAGGTGGCCAACATCAGCGAGGTCACCATCCGCAACCGCTACAAGGAACTGCTCGAAGCCAAGGGCGCCGCGGACGCGAACTGAGGGCGCTCACTGGAACCCGCGGTCGACCTCGTCGCGTTCGATGAGGTCGTCGAGTTCCGCCGACAGCAACTCCTCGGCCTCGTCGAACGTCTCCGAGAGGGCGTCGAGGTCGTCCGAGCGATCCGAGAGATCGAACTCCATCGGGCCGTAAGCGGGGCTGTCGATGGCGTCCATCACGTAAGAAGTCGTCGGGCGTGGTCGGCGCCTCGGCGTGTACCTTGACCGTCTCCTCTAAGCGCCGTGCTTTCGATTCGGCCTCGTCCTCGTCTTCCGGCGGTGCCTGGACGGCGAAGCGTCGGCGGAGATCCTCGGTCGGCAGATAGGGGTCGATCTCGTCGTCGATCTTCCGGGCGACCTTCGCACCGACGCCACGCACCTCGTAGGGATTTTTCGCGTACGTCTTTAAGTGGTAGACGCCGGCGTTCGGGTGGCCGAGAGAGAGAGATCCTCTCCGACGCCGTTCCGTCGCTGGCCAGCGATGGCTCGCCACCCGTCCGGATCGGCGCTGCCGTCACGCACGTCATCGAGGATGTCCTGCCACTCTCTGACCCGCATAGGTCGCTGTTGGATGTCGGCTCAGGTGCGTGTGTCGGTCAGTTCCGAGACGACCCCCCTCGATGGCCTACATTGATAGGTCACGGGCCGCAATCTCGGCCAATGCCTGAGATCGAGATCACGCCCGAACAGCAGGAGCGTCTGCGCGCCCTGCAAGAGGACATCGCGCGCGACGTGGTCGGCAAGTACGGCCACGTCCGACCACGGGACGCAGTGGAGTACCTCCTCGACCGGTACGAAACCGACGAGGACGCGTCACCGGCCGACGTGCCGGCCGGGGACGAGGACGCGGTCAGGGTGTCCGAATCCACCGACGACGCCACTACCGCCGACGACGCCACCACCGCCGACGACGCCACCACCGCCGACGGCGACACCACCGTCGACGGCGACACGCCGACACCGGCCGCGACGGACGGGCAGAACGGCGCGACGGCGCGCGTCGTCGCCGACGAGAACGGTGACACGGACGGCGACGCGAGCGGCGGCGACGACGCCATGCTCAACGAGATGATGAGCCTCCTCGACACGCACGACGACAAGTGGGGCGAGTCGTCGGGCGACGAGCGCTACGCAGTCGAGTTGCCCGACGGGTCGACCGAGCAGGTGCGAACCAAAGACGACGTGAAGGCACTCCTGTTCAAACACTACCGATGACGGGATTCGTCGACCGACTGCGGTCGTGGCTCGGATCGGTCTTCGGCGCCGGAAGCGACGGTGACGGCGAGAACGCGTCGGAGGGTGCCGAAAGCGACCCCGAACCCAACGTCGTCCACCGCGACGACCGCCCGCTGGAGACGCCGAGTAACATGTCGCCGCCGGAGAGCGAACCACAGGACGGGCGGCCCACGGCGTCACAGACGACTGAGTCGGAGCGAAACGGGCGTCCCGACGCGGGCGACGCGGTGTCGATTCCGGACGCCGAGACGGTGGCCGAAGACCCGACGGAGACGGTGGCCGAAGACCCGACGGAGACGG
>JBDGTP010000055.1:0-27506 GCA_042216725.1 Haloplanus sp. | reverse complement strand
AGATCACTAGCAAATCGCACCGCCTCATCCTTCAACTCTAATCTGAACAGTGCCCATGGCGCCGGCCGCAAATCCCATGGCGTACGGGAGCAACACGGAGACGGTTCGGACGGCGTACGCGCCGAGGATCGCCAGCGGAATCTCGACGACGCCCGACCGAATCCCCGCGAACACGGCGTAGAACCGGCGATCAAGCCCGGCGTTGATCGCCGCCACCGACACCGCGAACCCCTCCGGCACGTTCTGGAGGCCGATCGCCAGCATCAGCGGAATCGCCGTCTCCAAGTCGCCGCTCCCGAATCCCACGCCGACGGCAAGCCCCTCCGGCATGTTGTGGAGCGTGATCGCGAGGACGAACAGAACCACGCCCGACAGTCGCCCGTCGTCCATCGGCAGGGTGCGTCCGGAGTCGGCGGCGTCGGCACGGCGCCGACCGGTGACCAGGTAGTGGGCGTGGGGGACGAACGCGTCGGAGCGATCCAGAAAGAGCGCCCCGAGCGCCACGCCCAGCAACACGGGGATCGGATCGCCGTTCGAATACGTCTCGATCCCCGGGATGATGAGGCTCGTGAAACTCGCCGCGAGCATCACCCCGGCGGCGAACCCGAGCGCGCCGTCCATCGACCGCTTGGAGGGGTCTCGCCAGACGAACACCAGCGACGCCCCGACGAGGTCGAGCAGAGCGATAACCAGTCCACCCACGAGGCCGTGGACGACCGGATCGGTGCCGAACACCCGTGTGAACTGGTCGACGATCACGCCCGCCGGCTCCCGTCGAACATCCTGCCCTCCCGTTCGACGGCAAGGGTATTGAAGGTTGACGCCCCGGCACCTACGCCACCCGACACCGGAGTTCGTCCACCAGCGACTCGGAGACGGTGACACACTCCACGCCGGTGTTCAGCCGCCCCGAAACCGTCACCTTACTCCGCAGATCCGTGACCTGCACCGTGTAGGTGGTCTGGACGAGTGGCGTTCGGGTTTCGGTCGTGTTCCCGTCGGCGTCGGTAAAGCGCAGATCCATCGAGACGGTGACATCGCTCTCGGCGGCGTCACCCTCGTCGGCGCTGAACGAGGAGCCGTCGAGGGGGCCGCCGTTCTGCGACAGCATATTCGCCGCATCGAGGTCGAACTGGACTTCCCCGTTCGACTGTGGGGTGTCGAGAGATCGTTCCGTCCATCCGATGACCGTGCCGTTACTCTGGGGGCCGTCCGCCCGAAACCGGAGGGCAACAGTACTCACACCGCGGTAGTTCTCCCACTCGATAGTGACCGTCGGTGCGATTGTGAGCCGTTGAACCTCGCCGTCGGCGGACTTGGCGCTCGCGTCCCGAGCCGTCAGTCCACTGGCGGCGACGGCCGGGTCGCTCGCTGACCGTATGCCGAGTGCGACCACACCGCCGCCTACGAGCGTTCCAGCGGCGACTTTCACCACTGTCCGTCGGTCGACCAGTGCACCCTCGTCCATGTGTCTTCACGACGAGCGTCCCGCTGAAAAGAGCCGAACCAAACACCCTGGGACGTGCCCATGCCGCGAACGCGGCGTCGACGCCGACGATCAGTCGGTCGCGAGTCGGCGAACGGTGTCGTCGATTTCACGAATCTGCTCGGTCTGCTGTTCGTTGCTCGCGGCGACCGATTCCACCTCGTCGGCCACGCGGTTCGCCTGATTGACGAGTTGGTCGACCATGCTGGCGACCTCCTCCGTCGAGGCGGCCTGATCGTCGGTCGCCGCCGAGACCTCCTTGATGCCCTGTGAGGCGTCGGCGACGGCGTCAGCAATCTCCTGCAGTTTCGCCATCGCCGATTCGATCTGTTCCATCCCGCGGTCGACCTCGCGAGTCGTCTCCTCCAGACTCGCCACCGTCTCCGCCGTCTCGTCTTTGATCTCGTCGACCATGCCTTCGATCTCGCCGGCGTGTTCTTGGGACTCCTCAGCGAGGCTCTTCACCTCGTCGGCGACGACGGCGAACCCGTCACCAGCCTCGCCCGCCCGCGCCGCTTCGATGGACGCGTTCAGCGCCAGCAGGTTCGTCTGGTCGGCAATCTCGTTGATCACTTCGACGATGTCGTCGATTTCGTCGATCCGATCCTCCAAGTCGTTGACATCCTCCGCCACCGTGTGCGTCGACTCGTTCACTCGCCGCATCACGTCGATGGATTCGGTCGCCGCCTCGCTACCCTCGGCGGCCAGGGTCTCTGCGCGTTCGCTGGTCGCAGCGACCTCGTCGGCAGTCGATGCGATCTCCTCGACCGTGGCGCTCATGTTCGACACCTCCCGGCTCACGTCCTCCATGGCGTCGACCTGGTCGTTTGCGGCCTCGCTGATCGCCTCCGTACTCGCCGCCACGTCCTCCGCGGAATCACGGAGTTCCGCCACCGGATCGGCCAGATCGTGCTCCACCTCGTCGATCAACTGCTCACGGTCGTCGATCGTCTCGGTCAACTTCTGGTTGTACGAGTGGATGTAGGTGTCGGCGACGACCTGCATATCGAGGTTGATAGCGCGAAGCACCGCGAGGATCT
This sequence comes from Haloplanus sp., assembly GCA_042216725.1. GTDB lineage: Archaea > Halobacteriota > Halobacteria > Halobacteriales > Haloferacaceae > Haloplanus. The sequence continues at coordinate 24,980 of JBDGTP010000055.1, read as the reverse complement.
CCTCGAGACCGTGATCCAGTTCCGCCTCGACCGCTCGCTCGATGTCGGCCTCGTCGGCCGCCGTCTCGTCCGTCAACCGGTCGACCAGCCGGTCACGCGTGCGGTCGACCAACAGCGGCATGATGAGGTCGTAGTAGACGCTGTACTGGCCGATGTAGTACTTCATCGGCATCTCCAGCAGGTCGTGTAACTTGCCGATGCGGGCCCGGTCGCGGAAGTAGTCCGTGCCGTACTCCCCGCTCGCTAGCGTGACCAGATAGGCCGACTGAGTGCGTTTCAACTGCTCAACACTCTTCTCCGACCGCCCGATAACCGCCTGTGTCCCCTCGTAGGCAGTGAGATTCTCGTAGAAGTCGTCGGCGATTCGATCCGCGTGCTTCCGAAAGACGGGCTCCAGTTCCGAGAGGCGCCGAGCGTCGGTGGTATCGAACCCGACGAACTCCTTGCGCCATTCGATCTCGTCTTCGTCCAGACCGCACTCATCCATGAGAGCGTCAACGGAAAGCTGTGCGTTCAGCCCACCCTGGCCGAACGCATCGTCGAAATCCTGCATGCGCGATGGGCTCCGAGAGTCGGGGTAGTAAAGGTGTTCGTCGATTCCAGCGACTGATAATCGAAGAGCGGCGCCCGCGCATCGGTCTCGTCGCTGAGAACGTCGGCACGGCCTCACGCCGTATCGCCCGCCGCCCCCCGTACCGTCAACACCGGCACCGACGCCGTCCGAACGAGATGCTCGGCGACGCTCCCGAGGACGTAGCGGTCGAACCCCGTCCGTCCGTGCGTACCGACGGCGACGAGATCCACGTCGTGTTCGCCGATGTACTCGCGGATCGCCCGGGACACCGATGCGTCGAAAGCGACCTGTCTCGACGCGATGTCGACGTCTTCCGCCGCCGCGACCGCCGTGGCCTGGTCGAGAATCTCGTTCGCGCTCGCTTCGAGGGGCTCTAGACGGAGATGGGTCCGCACGTCGACACCCAGACTCGATACGTCGACCACCGACAGGAGGTGAAGCGCCGCTTCCTCGGCTGTCGCCACGTCGATCGCGACGGCGAGCGCAGCGTCCGCACAGTCGCTGCCGTCGGTCGGCACTAGGACGTTCCGGTACGGATACCGGACGCTCACGTCGTCGTCCGGCCGGATCGTGAGAACGGGAACGGTCGAGCGCCGGACGACGCGTTCGGTCGTGCTTCCCAGGAGAAAGCGTTCCAGCCCCTGTCGTCCGTGGGTGGGCATGACCACGAGATCCGCCCCGCACGTCTCCGCGTAGTCGACGATGGTGCTGTACGGTTCGCCCTGGAGGACGTCGGTGACGGTGGCGACACCATGGTCGCTGGCGCGTTCGGCTGCCTCCCGAACCACCTCGGTGCCTTTCCGCTGGAGGGCGTCGACGACCTGCCCCCGAACCAGCGTGACGCTGTCACGGGTCGTATCCGCCACGTTGAGGACGTGTACCGTCGCGTCGTGGGCGGCGGCCATCTCGAGGACGTGATCGAAGGCGACGTTCGCCCCCTCGCTGCCATCCGTCGGGAACAGAATCCTCTCGAACATACCACGGCCATCGTGGGCCAGGAGCAAAAGCGGGATGGGCGGTCGCCGCTGTCGCTCCGATCACCGCCCGCCGTCCTCGAAGTAAGCGAGTACGTCCCGCTTGATGTCGGTGAAGGCGTCGCCCGTTCGGTCGCGCGGGCGGGGCAGATCGACCGTGACCTCGTCCCGAACGGTGCCCGGGCCGGCCGAGAAGACGACGATCCGATCCGAGAGATACACCGCTTCTTCGATGTCGTGGGTGACGAAACAGATGGTCTTCTGCGTCTCCGACCAGATGTCGAGCAGTTCGCGGTGGAGCGAGGCCTTCGTCCGGGCGTCGACGCTCCCGAACGGTTCGTCCATGAGGAGGATGGGGGGATCGACAGCGAGCGCGCGGGCGATCCCCACCCGCTGTTTCTGGCCGCCGGAGAGTTCCTTCGGATACGCGCCGGCCTTCTCGCTCAGTCCCACGAGGTCGAGACAGTAGTCGACCCGTTCGTCGACGGTGGCCCCCTCGGGTGGCCCGACCTCCTCCAGCCCGTACGCGACGTTCTCCGCGACCGTTCGCCAGGGGAAGAGGGCGTCGTCCTGGAACACCATGCCGCGGTCGGGGCCGGGTTTCGTCACGGGCGTGCCGTCGACGCGCACCTCGCCCTCGGAGGCGTCTTCGAGACCCGCAACGATCCGGAAGGCCGTCGATTTCCCCGATCCGGACGGCCCGACGATGGAGACGAACTCCCCGCGTTCCACGTCGAACGTCACGTCGGCGAGCGCGTGGACGGGACCGCTCTCGCTCCGGTAGATCTTCGAGACGCCGTCGACGGCAATCTGTGGGGGCGACGTGTTCGATCCCACGTCGATCACCGCCACGCTAGCGTTCGCGCCTCGACTGCCTTGATCGCTCGATCCGAGAGCAAAAACAGGACGCCGATGACCAGCATGTACGCGATGACGACCTGCATCTGGAGGAAGTTCGCGGCGTCCCAGAGGTGTTTCCCGATGCCGGGCACGCCCAGCAGTTCGGCCGCGACCATCACCATCCACGCCTGACCCGCCGCCGTCCGAAACCCGGTGAAGAGCTCCGGCGTCGCCGACGGGATCACGACCCGTTTCACGAGTCGAAGATCCGACTCCGTGCCGAGCGAGCGGCCGACTTCGAGCAGTCGGGTGTCGACGTTTCGCACCCCGCTCTCGGCGTTGTAGTAGTTGATCCAGAACGCGACGATGGCGATGATGAAGGCCGCTCCGCGGTCGTTGAGGCCGAACCAGATGATCGCGAAGGGGATCCACGCGAGCGGTGGCACCGGCCGCAGGATACCCGCGACGGTGCCGACGGTTCGCTCGGCGACCGACGACCACCCAACGAGAATCCCCACGCTCATCCCCAGCGCCGATCCGATCAGGAGGCCGGGGACGTAGTGACGGAGGCTCTGGAAGACGAGTGTGAACATCCGGCCCGAGGCGATATCGGTCACGAAGACGGCCAGCACCGCCGGCGGGCGGGGCAGGAGGTTCCGTGGAGTCACCAGCGCCGTGCCCCACCAGATGGCGACGAACGCGGCCAGCGCCCCGACGCGGAGCGCGAGCGTGCGCCCGCCCTCGATTCGGAACCCGTCGGCCGTTGGGTACTCCAGTTCCGTGCTACCCGCCATCGCTCACCTCGTCGTAGAAGCTGTGATCGAACACGTCGGACTCGGAGAGATCCGCATCCACGGAGCCGAGTTGCTGGTGGAAGTCGTTGTAGACGAGCGTCTTGTCGACGATCCGGTGGGGGTCCGAGATGAAGTTCGAGGCCGGCGAGTTGATCGCTCGGCGGGCAACGTCACGCGACAGGATGTCGGTGCCGATGACTTCGCTGGCCATCTCGGCCGCCCGCTCCCGGTTGCCGTGGATGAACTCCGTCGCCCGAACGTGAATCGCGACCAGTTGCTGAACCAGGTCGGGGTCGTCGTCGATGAGCGACTGCGAGGGCTGGAGTACCGCGCCCGGTTGCCCGGGCATGATCTCTGCGGCGTAGCGAAACGGTTCCATGTCGCTGTCGGGGTTGGCCTGTAACGCCGTCGGGATCGGTTCGATGACACTCCCCGCGTCGGCCTGTCCGGACGAGAGCGTCGACCGGAGGGCGCTCGGGCTCTGTCCCACGATGTCGATGACGTCCAGACTCAAGCCGAGGACTTCGGTGATCCAGTACCGGAGGAATACGTCGGGCGTCGACCCCGCGGGCAACGTCGCGAACCGCGGTTTCCGGCCCTTATCCTCGCGGAAGCGGCGGAACGCGTCGACGCCGTGATCCGACCAGTAGGAACGAAACTCCGCGCCGCCGACCATCACGTTCGGTTCGAGGACGTTCGCGGCAACGACTTTCGAGGCGATGCCGTTGGCGATGGCGACGACGCCGGGACTGATGCCGACGTACGCGAAGTCGAGTTCGCCGGAGGCGTACGCCTGGACGAGTGGCGGGCCGCCACCGAACGTCCGGACGTCGATGTCGGGGCCGAGTTTGTCGTACCAGCCCTGTTGCTCGATGACGAAATACTGCATCATCGGGAAGACGTTGAGCGTCCCGAGGGTGAGCGAATCGGGGGTCGATCCGCCGCCACCACCGCCGAGACAGCCGGCGGTGCCGGCGCCGAGGCTCACGGCGCCCGCAGATTCGAGAAATCGGCGGCGCGAGAGCGGGATAGAGCGCATACTGGAGCGAGGTGACGCCCGAAGAAAACCGCTCCACCCTGAGCGAGACTTGCCGGGGTCTATGACGCACCGGCGAGCGACGAGCGTGGGCGGCCAGTCCGTCGTCCCCGCTCGCGTGCGCGGCGTCCCGCCGATTCTCGGCGTTCGTCTTGGCTCGCGTCCGGGTCATCGCGTTCCCCAGGGTGGAGGAGTCCTTCTCGCCCGACGCCCCACTGGTCGTAACCCAGGCGTCCCCCGATGCTGTTCGTCGCTCCGTTCGAGAGGCAGACGACCACACGGCACACCGCGACCGAGCGGAGTTGCGACGATCCGTCCGCTCTCGCCGGCCAACGTGTGTTCGCTTCTTCGAACCACTGACAAGAGTTAACATGATCCACAGCTAACAGGGTAGCAGTATGCCGACGACATCGGATCCCGCGCCGTGTGACCAGGACGAACAGTTGTACGAATGTCTGGAGTGTGGCAAACGGCTCTGTAGTTCGAATCCACCGACTACCTGCCCCGGGTGCGGGGGCGTCCTCCAAAATCTCAGTCGGCCACGCCCCGAGTAGTTCCTGCCCCGCGCCGACCGGCGGTACTCTCTCGGAGTCGCCGCGTCGGGGGGCGCCGACACCGTCGTGTTCGGGGACGTTATCGACAGGGGGAACATCTCGAAGGCACCTGGCGTCTCGGCTCCCGGGACTCGCTGTCGTTCGAAAGAGCGCTTCGCTGCGGTACTTGCGTCACCGGGAGAGCGAAGCCCCCGCGAGCACACGACGGCTTCGCCGCCGTGACCGTCCGGGGACATCGAGACGCCAGCCCCGTTCAGTCCCGCCCGGTGTCAGCCGGGTGGCCAGCCGACGAGGACGGGACGTTCGAAGTGTCCAGGGTACCCGTATCCGACTCTGTACGGTCTCTCGACACCGTCCCAAAGTCTTTGCTCGCCGCCGCCGACCTTTCGGCGATGCGCATCAGCGAAATCGAGATCCAGGAGTTCGACTACGAGGTTGATCGAACCGGCACCGTCGAGGGCAACTGGGTGTACGACCCGGATTCGACGCTCGAACCGCCCGGCTTCGTGCTCACGATCCGCACCGCCGACGGCACGGAGGGCCACTACCGCGGATTCGCGTTCACGCCGCCGATGGTCGCTCAGATCGGGATGGTTGCCGAGGAACATCTGCTCGGCCGCGATCCGCTAGAGCGACGCGGGATCTGGCAGGACTGCTGGCGGGCGCTCAGACACACCGATCACTTCGGACTCGGAGCCATCGATATCGCGCTCTGGGACCTGGCCGGCCGCCACCACGACGCGAGCGTCTCGACCCTGCTCGGCGGCTACCGCGACTCGCTACCCGCCTACGCCTCGACGATGTTCGTGGACGACGCGGGCGGCCTCGACGGCCCCGACGCATTCGCCGACTACGCCGAGACGTGTCTCGACCGCGGCTACGACGGGTTCAAGTTCCACGGCCACCCCGGCGTTCGCCCCGACATCGACGTGGCCATCTGCGAGGCACTGGCCGACCGCGTCGGCGACGAGATGGATCTCATGCTGGACGCTTCCAGTCTCTATCCGACGTACTCCGACGCCCTCGAGGTCGGACAGCGGTTGGACGACCTCGATTTCTTCTGGTACGAAGATCCGTTCCACGACGGCGGCGTGAGCGAGCGGGCGGTCAAGAAACTCGTCGCCGAACTCGACACGCCGATGCTCGGACTCGAACACGTCCGTACTGGGCCCTACGGCACGGTCGACAGCCTCGCGGCCGAGTCGACCGACCTCGTCCGGGTCAGTGCCCACATGGACGGTGGCATCACCGGCGCGCTCAAAACCGCCGAGGCCGTCGAAGCGTTCGGCCTCGATGTCGAACTCCTGCTCGGTGGCCCGGCACACATGCATCTCATGAGCGCCCTCCGGAACACGAGCTACTTCGAACACGGCCTTCTCAACCCCGAGAGCACCTGGGTTCTGAACCAGGGGTTCGAGGGCGACCCCGAAACGCTCGGTGACGACGGCCGGATCGCCGTCCCCGACGACCCGGGCCTCGGCGTCGACATCGACTGGGCGTTCGTCGAGCGCCGCCGAACGGGGCACACCCGGTTCGGTCACTCGTAGGTCGTGGTGTAGCCGCCGTCCCAGAGCATGTCGCCGCCGTTGAGGTGTTTGCCGTGGCGTGAGAAGCCGAACACGAACAGGTTGGCCACCTCCGCGGGCGTCATCATCTCCTTCGTCCGAGCCTGGCCGAGCATTACGTCCTCGACGACTTCGCGTTCGGAGATCCCTCGCTCCGTGGCCGTGTCTTCGATCTGATCGACCATCAGCGGCGTCAGCACGTAGCCGACGCTCACCGAGAAGCCCCGTACCTGCCCGTCGCCCTCCGCGGCGATAGAGCGTGTCAGCCCGTTCAGTCCGTGTTTCGCCGTGATGTACGCGGCCTTGTCCTTGGTCGCGTAGTGCCCGTGTGCCGAGGACATGTTGCCGATGGCGCCGACCCCATCGTCCGTCGCCCGGATGTGCGGCATCGCGAGCTTCGAGAGCAGGAACGGCGCGCGAAGCAGTACGTCGAGCAGGCGGTCGTACTTCTCCATCGGGAACTCGGGGATCGGGGCGATGTGTTGCATCCCCGCGATGTTGGCGACGTAGCGGAGGTCACCCCGGGCGGCGGCCGCCTCGACGAGCGCTTTCACCTCGTCGTCGTCGGTGAGGTCGGCGCGGATCGGGATCACCTCCCCTGTCGTGCCCACGTCGGCGGCAAGGTCGACGGTGCCGCCGAGGCCGTCCTCGTCGATGTCGGCGCCGACGACGGTCAAGCCGTTGGCCGCCAGGGTGACCGCCGTCGCTCGACCGATCCCCGAGGCCGCACCCGTCACGATGGCCACCGTCTCCGGCCCGAAGCGCGGGTCGTCGAGGACGAGTAGGTCGTCCGCGGTCAGTTCCGGTTCCGTCAGGTCGAACTCGTCGGCATCGCTGGACATGGGTGTGGTGTTGAGTCGGCGGGGGTGTAAGTGTGATTTCAGGTGGACGACAGGCGGCCGGAACCGGTGTGTGAAGGCCGTCGTGGTAGTAGTTTGCGGCTTCCCCCGGTGAACCGGTCGGTTCACCGGAATATTCTCCCGACGCCCAGAAGTTAACTGTCTGCTTACCCAACGAACGACCATGACGGACGTCGAAATCGAATACTGCGTCCCGTGTGGCTTCCTCGACCGCGCCGAAGACGTCCAGCACGCCCTGCTCACGTCGCTCGGCGAAGACCTCGACTCGGTCGCACTCGTGACCGGCGAGAAGGGCGTCTTCCGTATCAGTGTCGACGGCGAGACCATCTACGACAAGGACGAGGACGGTGACTACGACGCCGACGCGCTCGTGGACGCGGTTCGTGACCGCGTCGACGCCGCGGCGTAAACGGAATCCTTACCTCGACACCGGCGCGAGCCCTCGGGCATGGAGGCAGAGTCGGAGTCGAACGCACTCGTCGCCGAGGACGTTCGCAAGCGCTACGGCGATACCGTGGCGCTCGACGGCGTCTCGCTGTCGATCCCCGAGGGGGAAGTGTTCGGGCTGGTCGGCCCCAACGGCGCGGGCAAGACCACGCTCGTCCGGGCACTCACCGGAACGACCCGCTGTGAGGGTCGGGCGCGGGTGCTCGACGCGTCGCCGACGGCCGTCGACGCCGACCGCGTCGGACTGCTCCCGCAGTCGTTTCACCCCGCGGATCGGCTCACCGCCCGTGAACTGATCGCGTACTACGCCGGCCTCTACGACGAGGCTCGGGCCGTCGACGCCGTCCTGGACGACGTGGGCCTCGCCGACGCCGCCGACACCTGGTACGAGAACCTCTCGGGCGGCCAGCGTCGCCGGGTCTGTGTCGGCACGGCCCTCGTCAACGACCCCGACGTGCTCTTTCTCGACGAACCGACGACGGGCATCGACCCCGCGGGTCGACGGTCGCTGTGGTCGCTCGTCGACGACCTGGCGGCCGGGGGCACGACGGTGTTGCTCACCAGCCACTCGATGAACGAGGTCGAACGCCTCGCCGACCGCGTCGGCCTGCTCCGGGCGGGGCGCCTCGTCGCCGTCGGCACGCCCGACGAACTGATCGCCGAACACGGCGGCGACAGCCACCTGCTCGTCGACACGGACGTGGACGCCCACCTCGGCCACGCGGCGGCGACGCTGGACGCCGAGGTGGACGAACGCGACGGTACCCTCGTCGTTCGGGGTGTCGCGCTCGCCGACGTAGGGCGGGTCGTCGCCGACCTGGAGGCCGCGGGCGTCGACATCGATTCCTTCACCTGGGCCGAGCCGAGTCTGGAGGACGTGTATCTCCGGCTGACGGGCGAGACGCTGACCGAGGAGGGTGGTGTGCGATGAGCCGCACGCGACGGGTTCGCTCGGCGTTTCTCGCGGCGCTCCGCGCCTTCATCCGCCGGAAGACCGCCGTCTTCTTCACCTTCTTTTTCCCCGTCCTCTTGATCCTGATTTTCGGGGCGCTGGTGCAGACCCAGCCGACCGGTGGCGGTCTGTTCGCCCGCGAACCGGTCTACTACCTCCCGGGCTATCTCGCCGTCGTCGTGGTGTTCACACCACTGTCCCGGGTCGGAAGCACTATCGCCCGCCACCGCGACGGCAACCGCTTCGAGAAACTGGCGACGACGCCGCTGCGGCGCTGGGAGTGGCTGTTCGCCCACACCCTCGTCAACGTCGCCATCATCGGCCTGGCGGGCCTGCTCCTGTTCGTCCTGGTGCTCGCCGTGACAGGTGCGCAGGTGGTCGTCGGCCCGACCCTCCTGCTGCTCGTCCCGCTGGTGGTCGTCGGCGTCGCGCTGTTCTGTGGCCTCGGGGCGATCATCGGACGGGTCGCCGACTCTCAGGACGGCGTCATCGCCGCTAGCAACGCCGTGGCGCTCCCCGTCTGGGCGCTCTCGGAGACGCTCGTCCCGCCGTCGATGCTCCCGGCGTGGTTCGAGCCCGTGACCGCCGTCTCACCGCTGACCTACTTCGCCCGTGGGGTTCGGGCCGTCGCCGCGGGCGGCGATCCGACGACGCCGCTGCTCGTCCTCACGGCGCTGGCGGTCGGGTTCTTCGTCGCCGGCGCCGTCGCCGTGCCGACGACGGAGTGAGGCCTCGACTCACGCACTCGAGCCGACGCCCTCGCCGTCGTCCGGTGTCGTGCCGCGGGACTCGTTACCGTCGCTCGACTCCGGAGGGGCGTCGCGCCACCCGCGCCGTCTCGCGAGCGCCGTCCGGAGGCGGGTCGCCAGGGCGTCTCGCAGGTCGTCGGCAGTCGCACCGTCGACATCGACCGCGGCGGCGTCGTGGCCGACGATGGCGAGCGAGCCCGCGGTGTCGGCGGTCACGGTCGCCACACGCCACCGTCGCTGGAAGAGCGTGCGCGAGTCGATAACCGTCTGCATTCGGTAGTAGGGGACGATCTTGATGCGGCGACGGAGAACCCCGTTCCGGGTGACGAGATGGTTCTCGCCCAGCCAGTAGCCGCGGTGGCACCACTTGTAGTGGGCGGCGACCGGCGCGAGAAGCGCGAGCGGAAGGGGCGCGTACGGGGGCCAGGGGAGCGGTCGCGCGGCGAGGACGTCGACGCCGTAGAGGAGGCCCGTGACCGCGCCGAGCGCGAGGAGGTACCGGACGGCGTACCGGCGGCGCACCCGCCGGGGCGGCCGCTCGAACGTCGGCATGCCGAACGATTCGATCCGGTTTGCGAGCGCGAACACCCGCTCGCGGGAGGCGAGTGGAACGGCCGCTTCCGACCCGGTCTCGCTACTCCCGGGCGCGTAGCCCGCCGTCTCGATCCGGAGCGACGCGTAGCCGAAGTGGCGTTTCAGCGGGGTGTCGGTCACCGTCAGCGTCTGTACCTTGTCGAGCGGGATCGACCCGTCGTACCGGCGAAACAGACCGCGTTCGTACTGGAGATTGTCGCCGACGCGGGTCAGTCGGAACCCGTAGTAGTTGAGGATCGCGACCGTCGCGCCGCCGAGCCAGGACACGAGGATCACCAGGAACGCCGCGCCGAGGAAGCCGGCGGCGAGTAGGCCCGCGCCACGGGGGAGGGACGACGACACCGCCGGGAAACTCCCGGAGAGGACGACGAGCAAGAGGCCGGGAATTCGGAAGTCGAAGGCGAGGGCACCGACGAGCGCGAGTTCCCGGTCGGAGAGGGCGAACAGTTCGGTGGCCTCGGGTTCTGTCGGTTCGCCAGCCTCACCCGCGCCCGCCGTCTCGTCGTCCCCGCGTTTCAGGCGACCGACCTCCTGTTGGAGGCGTTTGGCCTCGTCGAACGTGACGAAGCGAAGCGAGGCCTCGGTTTCGCTCCCGCCGGCCGTCTCGAAGCCGACGACGGCGATACCGAGGACACGCTGGACGACGTTGCGGCTGATGTCGACGTTCTGGATGCGGCGGATCGGGATTTCGCGGTTGCGCCGGGAGACGACGCCCGAGCGGATGTCGAGCGTGTCGCCGCCGAGGTCGTACTCGAACCGGCGGTAGTAGGCCACCTCGTACGCGATCAGCAGACAGAGCGCCAGCCCAACCAGGCCGACGCCGACGAGGCCGCCGACGGCGCCGAACGCGGCCGACGCGCCGGAAAAGAGGATGATCGCAGTGAACACGAGGCTCGCCCCGCGTTCGACGACTCGGTACGGAACCGAGAGCGGCGAGAGCTTCATACCGCGTCGTCGCCCTCGGCGCGGATGGCGAGACCTTTGAGGCGCTCGCGCAGGTCGTCGGCGCCGTCGGGCGTCAGTCCCGGCACGGTCACGTCCGCACCCCGGGAGCCGGCGGTGTAGACGACGGTACTGGCGAGGCCGACGAGGCGTTCGGCCGGGCCGCGCGAGGAGTCGACGTGTTGGATACGGACGAAGGGAACGACCGTCCGAACGCGGGTGAAGACGCCGCGTTCGAGATAGAGCGCGTCGTCCCGAACCTCGTAGCGCCAGACCCGATATCGGACGACGGCGAGTCCGACGCCGCCCACGAGAACGACGGCGAAGGCGACCGGCGGCCCCCACGCGGGCAGGGAGACGGCCAGCCGGTCGACCGCGAGTACGACGAGGGCGACGACGGCGGCGGAGACGGCGGCCTGGACGGCCCAGACGACGCGAATCCGCGGATGGAGGCGGTTCATTTCCTCAGCCTCCGGCGACAGTCGGCCATGTCCACGGCTTTCGGTCGGCGCGGTAAATTCGTAGTGGTAGCAGGGTGGTCACAGCGCGTCGAGAAGCGTGTCCACGTCGTCGGTGGTGTTGAAGACGTGTACCGACGCCCGCACCGCATCGGGGTGAGGGAGCGACCGGATGTGAATGCCCTCGTCGGCGAGTCGCTCGACCAGTTCCGGAGGGTCGTCGGCGGTGAACGTGACGAGGCCGGACTCGTACTCGCGGGGACTCAGCAGGCGGTCGCCCAGACCGGCCTTCAGCCGGTCGGTCAGCCGCTCGATCCGACCCGTGATCGTGTCGTAGCCGACGGCTTCGATAGTGTCGATGGCCTCCATGAGCCCGCGGTAGGGAGCGGGCGACGCAGTGCCGACTTCCAGACGGCGGGCGCCTTTGGCCAGTTCCAGTTCCGCGGCTCCCGAGTCCGCGACGCTTCGGTAGCCCGCGACACCCGGCGTGAGGCGGTCGGCCACCTCACGGTCGACGTAGAGGAAGCCCGCGCCCCACGGCCCAAGCAGCCACTTGTGGCCTGCCGCGGCGACGAAGTCGGCGTCCCACTCGCCCACGTCGACCGGCACCTGTCCCGGCGACTGCACGCCGTCGACGAGGACGAGGGTGTCGTGGTCGTGGGCGATCTCGACGATATCGGCGACGGGTAACTGCGTCCCGTAGTTCCAGGTGATGGAGTTCAGACAGAGCAGACGGGCGTCGGCGACGGCCTCGGCCAGAGCATCGAGGTCGATCCGGCCGGCCTCGGTGTCGAGAACGCGCACCTCGACGCCCTGTTTCCGGAGGTTCCACCACGGAACGACGCCCGCCGGGTGTTCGAGGTCGGTGCGGACGACGGTGTCGCCGGGGTGCCAGTCGACGGCGGCGGCGACGCGTGCGATCCCGTCGGCGGTGCTGTCCGTCAGCGCGATTTCGGACGGCTCGGCGCCCAGAAAGCCGGCGACCGTCTCGCGGGCCTCCTCGAAGATATCGTACGCGGCGGGGTAGGCGCCCTCGGCAACCGGCGAGACGAACTCGTGGTGTTCGAGACAGTCGGTCGCCGCCTCGACGACGTGCCGGGGGGCCGGCCCCGAGGCGCCGGTGTTGAAGTAGACGCCGCGCTCGCAGGCCGGAATCGCCGCCCGGAGGTCTTGGGGTCGCATACGCCTACTCGACGTGACGGGTACCTCAACGTTGTGTTAGGCAGTCGACGCGAACGCCCGGTCGATCCGGCGCCGGGCCTGGAACAGTTCCGCGCCGAGGTCGGCGACCGGTGGGAGGGCGGGGGTACGGCGTCGACAGATCCGCGACGCGACGGTCGAACGCCGCGCACTCGGCACGAATCCACGCACGCTCGTCGGCGACGGCGGCCCGCGTCGCCGCGATCCCCTCCGCCATCGTCGCCACCACGCCGCACGCCCGCGCCACTGCCCGGCGGCCGTGTCGTCGACACGCCACCACACACCAGGGGCGTGTCGCGCGAGTCGTCGCCGCTCGTGTGTCCCGGTCGTCGTCATGTCATGATGGGAATATCACAGATGACGTTCGGATCGCTCGGGTCGCCTCCCGTGGGGGAAACGAACTCGTGGGAAGGGAGGTGCCGCACACAGTCAAACGGCCGTTTGTGCCTTGGATGGGGTTTTACCGGATCGTCGTGTACGGACGCCCATGGTACGACGACTGGTCACGGCACTGCTCGCGACGCTGGTACTGCTGGCCGGGTGTGGCGGTGCGGCCAGCGGTGGGGGCGGCGTGGACGTGGGTGCCGACTCGGCGACGGTGGCGGAGACGGGCGAAACAGTCGAAAACGCACCTCGGGCGAATCAGGACGGCGGCAAGGGCGGCGGGAGCGGCGACGGCACGAGCAGCGACGCCGTCGCCACCGGTCGGTCGATCATCCGCACCGGCCAGGTAGAACTGCGCGTCGACGACTACGAGGCCGCGCGGTCGAACTTGACTGCGGCCGTCGAGGCCCGCGGAGGCTACGTCAGTGACTCCGTCCAAGAGGTACACGACCGGGGGGACGACTCCTGGACGACCGGACAGGTCGTCCTCCGTGTTCCCGCCGACAACTTCTCCGAGATGATGACCGCCGTCGAGAGTGAGGGTCGCGTCCTCGAATCCCGCACCTCGACCAAGGACGTGACCGACCGCGTGGTCGACCTGCAGGCACGGTTGAAGAACCTCCGCGCCGAGCGCGAGCGACTGCGGACGCTGTACCAACGCGCCAACGACACCGAAGACATCCTCGCGGTGGAACGACGGCTGTCCGAGGTGCAGACCGAAATCGAGCGCACCGAGGCCGAGTTACAGACCCTCCAGCGCCGGGTCGCGTACTCGACGATCACCGTCGAACTGTCCGAACCGCGGCCCGACCGGCCGGCGCCCGATCAGTGGTACGACACGCCCGTCCTGGCCGCGTTCCTCGACTCGATTCACGGCGTCGGCGTCGTCCTCCGGGCGATGGTCGTCGGCCTGGCGTACGCCGCGCCCTACCTCCTGGTCTTCCTCGGCCCCTTCGCCGTCGTGGGGGCACTCCTCTACCGGTTCCGGAACCGGATCCTCGGCGACGGGGACTAGGGTTTTGCGTCGGCCGGCCGAAGCGCCGACATGGCTCGGCTCTCGGCGCCGCTCTCCATCGGCGACACGACGGTTCCGAACCGGCTCTATCGCGCGCCCCTCCTGGAGTGTGCGGGCAACGACGACGACGCGGTGGATCGACTGATCGACGAACTCGAACCCGCGGCCGCCGCCGGGGCGGGGTTGGTGTGTCAGGGGGCGACCATCGTTCGCGGTGAGGGTGGCTGTGCCGCCCCCGGAATGACCCGGGTACACGACCCCGCGTTCGTCGCCCGCCTCGGCCGCCTCACCGACCGACTCCACGACCACGACGCGGCTGTCGCCATCCAACTGGAACACGGCGGCCTGCGGAGTATGGAGACGTGGCACGCCGGCTACCGTCGCAACCACCCCAACCTCCAGCAACTCGCCGTCTCGCGGCCGCCCCGGCCACTCCGCCTCCCCGACCGACTCGGCTTTCTCGACTACGATCCACACGTTCTCACCACCGCGGAAGTGTACGACCTCGCGGCAGACTTCGGCCGCGCCGCAGGCCACGCCGTCGACGCCGGCTACGACGTGATCCACCTCGCCGGTGCGAACATGGGCATCATCCACCAGTTTCTGTCTCCCTTCTACAACCGCCGCGACGACGAGTTCGGCGACGGCGTCCGATTTCTGGAGGCCATCCACGACACCGTCCGCGAGAGCGCGGGCGACGTGCCCCTGATGACGAAAGTGCCCGCCGAGACAGCAGCGCCGTCCGTCGTCCGGCGTCGCCTCACCCGCGCCGACGCCGTCGATATCTGTCGCCGCCTCGACGAAATCGGCTACGACGCCCTCGTCCCCGTCACTGGCTCCGTCTTCTGGGATATGAGCATCGTCCGCGGGCGTTTTCCGGCCCGCGCCTGGAGGGACGAGGAGTTCCGCGAGGGGTACGCCGCGGCGTTCGGCGGCCGCCTCCGTGCCGGCCTGGTCGCTCTCGCCAACTGGGTCGAATCCCGGTGGTACGACTTCGACCCCGCGTGGAACGCGACCCTCTGTCGTGCCGTCCGTGACGCCGTCTCGGTGCCCGTCCTCTGCGAGGGAGGCATCCGCGAACGGGAACGGATCGACCGCCTCCTCGGCGACGCCTGCGACATGGTCGGGATGGCGCGTCCGTTCTACGCCGAACCCGAACTCCCCGCGCGACTCCTCGCCGACGCCGAGGCACGCGCCGTCTGTGCGTCCTGCAACAACTGTGCCGTGCCGCAAGTGACGGGCGCTCCGGGCGTCTGCCGCACGCCCGCCGTCCTCGACGAGGTGGGGCGCCTCCGCAAGGACGGCGCGTACGACCAGACCTGAGTTGCACTGGTCATGCAAGACCGAACCCATGAATCCTGACATAGCCGCGCAAGAGTGACCTGGTTCGATATATCCACCTTGATATTGTTCAAAGTGTACAAAACTATTAACTCCATCGGGCACGAACGAGTGCGTGATGAGTGACTCCGAAGACATCGAACGGATTCGAGCGCAGAAGCGGGAACAACTCGAACAGGATCTGGAAGGCGACGGCACCGACACGGCGCCCACCGACCCCATCCACGTCGAGGGTGCGGCACACCTCGACGACCTGACGAGCGAGTACGACGTGGTGCTCGCGGATTTCTACGCCGACTGGTGTGGCCCGTGTCAGATGCTCGAACCGGTGGTCGAGTCGCTGGCCGAGGAGACGCCGGCGGCGGTCGCAAAGGTCGACGTGGACGCGAACCAGGCGCTCGCCACACAGTACGGCGTCCGTGGCGTGCCGACTCTCCTGTTGTTCGCCGACGGCGAGGCCGTCGAGCAGATGGTCGGCGTCCAGGAACAGACACGGCTGGCCACTCTGATCGAGCAGTACACCTAAAGCCGCGCTCGGAAGTCACGGAACGGAAGCGTAACGTCCGCGTCGACGGCGTCCGCGATGGCGTCGGCGGCGCCGAGCAACCACTCGGCGCGTTCGATCCGTGACTCCAGGTCGCCCGGGCCGATGCGGAACTGCTCGACCAGTTCTTCGGCGCTCGCCCCCTCGCACCACTCGTAGAGGATACGCGCCGTCTTCACCGCCGTGAGCCACCCCTCGAAGTCATCCGTTTCGCCCATCGCCGTCGTGAACTCGTCGGCGTGGGCCTGTGCGAAGCGGTACATCTCGGCCCGTTCGCGGTTGCCGAGGTACGTGTCCTGCATGTCCGGCGTGTCACAGACGATTTCGAGCGCCGTCAGCCCCGTCACCGTCTCCATCCCCGACGCAGTGTGGAGGCCGGCGACGATCCGTGCCCCCGTCTCCGGCGTGACGTACTGCCGGGAGACGCGTTCGCCGAGGTCGGTCGCCGCGAGACCGTCGTCGTCGACGATCATCTCCATCCCGACGAGGTCGGCCACCGCCGTGTCGACGACACCGCCCAGTTCCCGCGTCGGCGTTCCGTGGGCGAAAAAGGTGGCGTCGAGTACGTCGAGGATTCCCTCCTGCGACGCCGCGAAGTCGGAGGCGACGATGGAGAGGACGTGCGTGCGGAGCGCGTTCGGATCGGCCAACTGCGACTCGACGCGTTCCGGCCCCGCGGTGACGTACCGCTCCCAGAGGTCGTCGCGCGTACCCTCCTCGCCTACCAGCACCGCCTCGCCGTAGGGATCGAGGTGGGGTCGCCCCGCTCGGCCGCACATCTGGTGGACTTCGAGCGTCGGCAGCCACTCCATGCCCGACCCCGTGTACCGCTGTTGATCCCGGATCACGACCCGACGGGCGGGGACGTTCACTCCCGCCGCGAGCGTCGGCGTCGCACAGATGGCCCGCAGGCGGCGCTCACGGAAGGCGCGTTCGACGGCGACCCGGTGGGAACTGCGCAGACCCGCGTGGTGGAAGGCGACGCCCCCCTCGACGCAGTCGGCGAGGCGACGTCCGGTCTCGGTGCCGTCCAGGTCGCGGATTTCGGCGGCCGCGTCGGGCGACGAACCCAGGCCGGCGAGACGTTCCGCGAGCGATTCCGCCTCCCGGCGCGACCGGACGAACGCCAGCGCCTGCCCCCCCTCGTCGGCGACCCCCGACACCAGAGCGTCGGTCGCGTCGGTGGCGTCCGTGGGGTCGCCCGGCACCGTCACCTGACGCTCGGTGCCATCGTCGAACGCCACCGTTCCCGCGGCGTAGACGCCGGTTCGGAGGTCGACCGGTCGCCAGGTCGACTGCACGAGGCCGGCATCGAGCCAGTCGGCCAGTTCCCCGGGATTGGCGACCGTCGCCGAGAGCGCGACGATCTGCACCCCCGGCGCCCGCCGCTGGAGGGTAGCGAGCGTCACCTCCAGAGTCGGCCCTCGCCCCTCGGTTCCCACGAGGTGCACCTCGTCGACGACGACAGAGGCGAGGTCGCCGATCCACTCGGCGCCGTTCCGGATGGCCGAGTCCACCTTCTCGCTCGTGGCGACGATGATGTCGTTGTCGCCGAGTTCCTCGGCGGTGGCGTCGAAGTCACCGGTCGAGATGCCGACGCTCACGCCCGGCAGTTCGGCGAACGTCTCGTATTTCTCGCGGGCGAGCGCCCGGAGCGGGACGATGTAGAGGCCGGGGCCGTCGGCGGTGAGCATCGACACCGTGGCGACGAACGTCTTCCCGCTGGCGGTGGGCACCGCGGCGACGAGGCGACGACCCGCCGTAACGCCCGCCTCGACCGCCGCGGCCTGGGGCGGATAGAGGTCGTCGATCCCCCGTGATTCGAAGTGGTCGATCACCGCCGGCGGCAGAGGCAGATCCCGGACGCGCATCACGTCGTCCTGGGCGGTCACCGTACCTAAATGCACGCCCGAAAAACGGCGGCGAACGGACGGCCGGCGGGTTAGATGTAGCCGTGGTCGGCGAGCCGCTCGACGCCCTCGCGGAGCCGTTCCTGGCTCGCGGCGTAGGAGATGCGGGCGTAGCCGGGCGTGCCGAACGCGCTCCCCGGCACCGTGGCGACGTGGGCCCCCTCGATGGCGCCCTCACACCACGCCTGGTCGTCGTCGTCGACGGGCACCATCATGTAGAACGCGCCGTCGCCGACGGGCACGTCGACGCCGTGCTCGGCAAAGCGGTCGACGAGCATATCGCGGCGTTCGCGGAACGCGTCGCGCATCTCGACGACGGCCTCGTCGGTGTTTTCGAGCGCTTCCAGCCCCGCATGCTGGACGAAGTTGACCGCACACGACACCGAGTGCGACTGGATCTTGCCGGCCTGGCCGACGAAGTCGTCCGGGGCACAGAAGTAGCCCAGCCGCCACCCCGTCATGGCGTAGGCCTTCGAGAAGCCGTTGACCGTGATGGTGCGGTCTTCCATCCCGTCGAGGGTGGCGAGGCTGGTCTGCTCGACGCCGTACGTGATCTGCTCGTACATCTCGTCGGAGATGACCGTGATGTCGTGGTCGACGGCGAGGTCACGGACGCCTTCGAGCGCGGCGTCGGAGTAGACGGCGCCCGTCGGGTTCGACGGCGAGTTGACGACCAGCAGTTCGGTGTCGTCGGACACCGTCTCGGCGAGGTCGTCGAGCGCGGGTTCGAGCTGGAACCCGTACGGCGAGAGGTCGACCCGGGAGAGGTCGGCGCCGGCCATCTTCGCCTGTGCCTCGTAGGACACCCACGCCGGGTCGAGGAGAACCACCTCGTCCCCGCCGCTTATCAGCGTGTGGAAGATTTCGTAGAGCGCCTGCTTGCCGCCCGGCGTAACGACCACGTTGCTCGCCTCGCAGTCGATGCCGTCGCCCCGGAGTTTCTCGGCGATGGCCTCGCGGAGTTCGGGCACGCCGTTCGAGGAGGTGTAACTCGTGTCGCCGGCGTCGAGGGAGGCTTTCGCCGCCTCCTTGATGTTCTCCGGCGTGTCGAAGTCGGGTTCGCCGACCGAGAGGTCGACCACGTCGATGCCCTCGGCCTCGAGTTCGTTGGCGAGGTTGCTGATCGCGAGGGTCGCACTCGGTTCGACGCGCTCGACGCGCGACGCGAAGTCGAAGTCCGTGTTCATGGTAGCGTCCGTACCATCTCGACCGCCGCGTTTACCGCTTCCGCTCCCTTCTCGACCCGTTCGCGGGCTTCGGCCCCGCTCATGCCCGGGCCGCTGACGCCGAATGTGACCGGCGTATCGCGGTCGAGGCTCACGCGCGTCAGCGCCTGGGCCGTCGCGTCGCCGATCACGCGGTCGTGATCCGTGTCGCCGGTGACGATGGCACCGATCACCGCCACCGCGTCGATGTCCTCCCGGCGGGCGAGACGGTCGGCCGCCAGGGGTGTGTCGTACGTTCCGGGCACCGACACCGTCTCCTCGACGTCGACGCCCGCGGCGTCGGCCGCCGCCCGCGCTTCCTCCGCCATCGGTTCGGTGACCGACGCGTTGAACTGCGCCATCACCAGCCCCAGTGTAACCATGTGCGGCGCGTCGTCGGCGGGTGGCAAAGGCCTTACCCTCCGCCAGGGCCGGGGAACACGCCGTTCCCGAAAACAAAAGAGTTGTTACCGCCGAGGCGACAGGGGTTAGCGATGCGTTCCGACGGCCGCCGTCGTGCCCTCCGTGCGATCCTCGCGGTCACCACCCTCGCCCTCGCCGTCAGACTCGTCGCTCTCGGTGCCCGCATCTTCCACTGGGACGAGGGGCGCGTGGGCTACTGGATTCTCCGCTATCACGAAACCGGCCAGTTCGCCTACCGACCCATCGTCCACGGCCCCTTCCTCTTCATCGTCAACGACTGGGTGTTCTCGGTGCCGTTCCTCGGCATCTCCGACTTCAGCGCCCGCCTCGTCGTCGCCCTCGTCGGCGGCCTGCTCCCGCTCTCGGCGTGGCTCCTGCGCGACCACTTCGACGATGTGGAAGTCGCCGCACTCGCCGTCGTTCTCGCGGTCAATCCCCTGCTCGTCTACTACTCGCGGTTCATGCGCAACGACGTACTCGTCGGGGCCTTCGCCTTCGTCGCCCTCGCGTTCTTCGTACGGGCACTCGACCGTGGCGACGCCCGCCTCGTCTACCCCGCCGCCGCCACCCTCGGCCTCGCCTTCACCACCAAGGAGAACGCCGTCGTCTACTTGCTCTGCTTTCTCGGCGCGGGCGCCCTCCTCGTCGACCACCGCCTGTTCCGTGCGGCCCGCTCCGGGCGCTCGGTCGTGCGGGTCGTCCGTGACGAGTGGCGCACCGCCCTCGCGTACCGCCTGCAGGGATGGGGTGGCTCCGTCCCCCGCGGACTCGGCCGCGCCCTCGCCCACCTGATCGGCGCCGCCGTCGTCTTCGTCGCCGTCGTCACCTTCTTCTACGCGCCCCGACCCGAACTGTGGCAGGCGGTCGGCGCCCCCGGCCGACTGCCGGGCGTCGTCGAGGAGGCGACGGTCGGATCGTGGAAGTCCTTCTACGACCTCTGGGTCGCCGGTAGCCACCAGAATCACGACTATCTCCCCTTCCTCTATGACTACCTGGAGACGCTCCTGTTCGGCGCGCCGTTCATCCTCCTGTTTGCCATCGTGGGCTTCGTCGCCGACGGCTACGGCGTGGTCGACACCGACACCGAGGGCTCGCGGTCGCTCGTCGCCTTCGCCGCCTACTGGGGTGCAGTCAGCGTGTTCGGCTACCCCATCGCGACGGACATCCGGGCGCCGTGGGTCGTGGTGCACGCCGTGATTCCGCTCGCCGTCCCCGCCGCTGTCGGCGTGGCCGCCGTCGGCCGCCGCGCCTGGCGAGGCGTCGCACGCACCCGAGAAAGCGACGACACACCGCTGATCGAATGGACACGCCCCACGATCCTCGCGGTGCTCGTGTTGTCCGCCGCCGCCGTCGGCGTCGTCGGCGCCAACGCCACGTACACGAACAGTACGTCGGACGACGAGGCCGGGCAGGTCATCCAGTGGGCACAACCGGAGAACGACCTCAAGGACACGCTGGAACTCGTCCACGGGATCGTCCGTGTCAACGAGGGGACGGACGTCCTGTTCGTGGGGACTCACTCGCCGGGCAACCCCAGCGACGTGAAGTTCTACGTCGCAAACGAGAGTTCGCTCCGCCAGCCGCGACCGGGCGGCCCGGCCTGGCATACGCGGCTCCCTCTGCCCTGGTATCTGGAGCGGTACGGCGCGAACGTCACGAGCACACCCCCCGACGCGGAGTCGCTGGGAGAGACCCCGCCGCCAGTCGTCATCGCGGCGAGTTGGGACGCCGACCGCGTGGGTCGTCAACTCTCGGGCTACGAGCGACACCGCCACGACTTCCGGCTCTGGAACGAGGAAATCGTCGTCTTCGTCGACGAGGAGGCGCTCGCGACGGCGCGAGGGCGCGGCGACGTGTAGCCGGGCGACGCTCGTCTCGACCCGTGGGACTAAAACCCTCGCACGACGGAATCGAGTCATGGACTATCACGCCGCGTCGGACTTTCTCTCCGACCTTCGTCGGTTCGCAGTCGATCCGGGCACGGAGTCGATCCGGGATCTGTTGGCCCATCTCGACGACCCACACGAGGACGTCGAGTTCGTGCAGATTGCGGGGTCGAACGGCAAAGGAAGCACCGCCCGCATGACCGAGTCCATCCTGTGCGAGGCGGGCTACCGGACGGGTCTCTACACCTCACCTCACTTCGACGACCTGCGCGAACGCATCCGCGTCGACGGCCGGAAGATCACCGAATCGGCGGTCACCGAGTTCGTCGAGCGGATCAGGCCCTTCCTCGTTGATCGGGCGGTCGAGGGCGACCCGCTCACCTCGTTCGAGACGCTCACGGCCATGAGCCTCTGGTATTTCGGCCGGTCGGACGTGGACGTGGCGGTGCTCGAAGTCGGGATGGGCGGCCGTCACGACGCGACGAGCGTCGTCGACCCCATCGCCGCCGCGGTGACGGCGGTGAGTCTCGAACACACCGAGGTGCTCGGCGAGACGATCGACGAAATCGCCGCCGAGAAAGTGACCGTCGCGCCGACGGACGTGCCGTTGGTGACCGGGGCGACCGGCGAGGCGCGGGCGGCCGTCCGACGACACGCGGCCGACATCCGAACCGTGGGCTTTGCCGAGGAGTCGCCGGACGTGACCGTGCGCTACGACGGCCTCGTCAACCACGCCGAGGCGGGCGTCGGCGTCGCAGGCGACGACTGGCGAGTCGAGACGCGCGTGCCTATGCCCGGCGCGTACCAGGCGCGGAACGCAGGCGTCGCGGCGACCCTGGCTCGACAGGTGGGTGACAACCGGGTGACCGAGGCTACCATCGCACGAGGACTGCGAAGCGCCCACTGGCCCGGGCGGTTCGAGGTGATGGAGTGCGAGCCACTGATCGTCCTCGACGGCGCACACAATCCCGGAGCCTGTAACGCAGTCTCGGACACTCTCGGCGAGTACGACTACGACGACCTGCATCTCGTCTTCGGCGCGATGCACGACAAGGAGCACCGCGGGATGGTCGATGCGCTCCCTGCGGCGGCGTCCGTGGAGGCCTGCGCGCCGGCCCACGAACGCGCGGCCGACCCTGCCGTCCTCGCCGCGGCGTTCGAAGCGGCCGGCACGCCGAGCGACCGGGTACACACCGCGTCGACGGTGACGGCCGCACTCGATCACGCCCGCACCGACGCCGACGCCGACGACTGTGTGCTCGTCGTCGGCTCGCTGTTCGCCGTCGCCGAAGCGCGCCGAGCGTGGTCACGGCTCGCCGTCCCCCGGGAGGTCGACACCCTCGACGAGGCACGGGCGGTGCTCGACCGCGCGAACGCCGACGCCGACGACGCCGCCGAAGCCGTCCACCGCGTCGTCACCGCGCGCCTCGACCGGCGGGAAGCGCGTGCGCTCGACCGCGCCGCCGGTCGCGTGGACGCCGTCGCCAGCACCGCCGACTACCGCACCGGCCGCGAACTCCGCGAGGCGGTCGTCGGGGGCACGCACGCGCAACTCCGCGCGCTCCTCGCGGCGCTCGACGGCCGCGACGACCTGACGACCCTGACCGACCGACTGCGCGACCGGATCGAGGCGACCGACACCCCGAGCCGTGGCTACCCCTGGGAGGAACGCCCGTCCGTGATGGGGATTCTGAACGTGACGCCGGACAGTTTCCACGACGGCGGCGACTTTTTCGACCCCGACGCGGCGGTCGACCGCGCCGAGACCATGGTCGCGGCGGGCGTGGACGTGATCGATGTCGGCGGCGAGAGCACGCGTCCCGGTGCCGACCCCGTCCCCGTGGAACGGGAAATCGAGCGCGTCCGTCCGGTGATCGAGGCGCTCGACGACCTCGACGTCAGCGTGTCCATCGACACCCGGAAGGCAGAAGTGGGGCGGGCGGCCCTGGAGGCGGGCGCCGACATCCTCAACGACGTGACGGGGCTGGCGGATCCGGAGATGCGCTTCCTGGCCGCCGAATTCGACGTGCCGGTAGTCGTCATGCACAGCATCGACGCGCCGGTCGTCCCTGGCAAGACCGTCACCTACGACGACGTGGTGTCGGACGTGATCGACGAACTCGAAGAGCGCGTGGCGCTGGCCGAACGCGCCGGCCTCGACCGCGAGCAGATCATCGTCGACCCCGGCCTCGGCTTCGGCAAGGACGCCGTCGAAAACTTCGAACTCCTCGATCGCCTCGGCGAACTCCGGGCGCTCGGCTGTCCGATCCTCGTCGGCCACTCCCACAAGTCCATGTTCGGCCACGTCGGCCTGGAGTCGGACGAGCGCCTGCCCGCGACGGTGGCGGGGACGGCGCTCGCGGTCGACCGCGGCGCCGACATCGTGCGCGTCCACGACGTGCCCGAGAACGTCGCCGCCGTCCGCACGGCCGTCGCGACGGCCGACGCGACGGGCGTGCCCGACGCGTGGCGAGACGAGTAGCACCGACGCCGGCACGCCGCGTTTAACCCCCTGGCCCGCCTACACGGCCACGTGTGTACGCTCACGCTCGCCTGGCAGGTCTTCCCCGAGACGCCAGTCGTCGTCGCCGCCAACCGCGACGAGCGGCGCGACCGCCCGGCCGAACCGCCGTCACGGACGGAGTCGAATCCGTCCGTCGTCGCCCCGCGTGACACCCGTGCCGGCGGCACCTGGATCGGCTACAACGACGCTGGGCTCTTCGTCGGCATCACGAATCGCTGGGCCGGGGACGCGCCCACCGAACGCTCCCGGGGGCTGCTCGTCGCCGATGCCCTCCGCGAAACCGACGCGCGGTCGGCCGCGCGGCTGGTCGAGCAGTCGGTCGACGCCCACAGCTACGACGGATTCAATCTCGTCGTCGCCGACCGGACGGCCGCGTACCTGTTCGAGTGGGACGGCCGCCTCCGGACGGTACAGCTCGGCCCCGGCGTCCACGTCGTCGTCAACGCGGGCGCGGCGCTCGGCGGCGGCGGGGTGGTGACCGACGCCTTCCAGATACCCGACGGCCCGACGGATCGAGTCGAGCGGGCGACCGAACAGGCGGAGAACGCCCGCGCGGTGCGGACGGCGCTGACCCCCGAACCCGGCGAGAGCGCGGCAGCGTGGCTCGACCGCGCGGCGGCCGTCCTCGCCGACCACGAGTTCGGCGTCTGCGTCCACGAGAACGGCTACGGCACCCGGTCGTCGTCGCTGATCCGCCTCGACGACGGCGGCGAGGAGTATCGGTTCGCCCCCGGCCCGCCCTGCGAGACGGCGTATCGACGCGTGGGTGCCGCGGCGGACACGAGCGAAGGTCAACTTTAAACACGCCGCGACGGTTTGTGGTGGTATGTACCGCATCGTCGACGAGGAGGTGTCCCGATGAGTACGGCGGCAGACGCCGACCTCTCGGAGGACGAACGCGCGGCACTGAACCTCATTCTCGAGACGCGTGGCATCCACCAGAGCGAACTGTGGAAGGAACTCGACGTCTCCTCCCGGAAGGGGAGCCGCCTCGCGGAGTCGCTGGTCGAAGAGGGACTCATTCAGCGGGAGGAGACCGTCTACCAAGGACACAACACCTACTTCCTGATGCCGACCGCCCGTGACCTCGACTTCTCGCTACTGATGGCGGGCGATATGCTCTCGCCGTTCATCGGTGAGGAGGAGGTCGATCCCCGGAGCGACGCCTTCTCGCAGTGGCTGATGAACCTCGCGTACGAGGAGTACTGA
>JBDGTP010000067.1:0-28853 GCA_042216725.1 Haloplanus sp. | reverse complement strand
ATGAAAGACCTCTACCTGTCGATGGTGCTGTCGATGACGTTCGCGCTCGTGTTCGCCATCGTCCTTCCCATTCTGACGGGGACGAACCCGAGCATGACCGTCGGCGCCGTCATCGTACTGTACGGATTTATCCAGGTCGGGTTCTTCCTGGTCATTCGGACGCTCACGCCGTACGACCCGATCTGGTACTACCCCGACGAGATCAGGCCGGACGGCGAGTGGTCGATGATCGCCAGCCTCGTCGCCGGGGGGCTGGGCTCGATGTTCCTCATCCTCCTCGTCGCGGGCGATCTGTTCCGCATCGGCCCGGGGCTGACCGACCTGCTCCCGGTGGCGTCCCTCCCGCGCCCACTCTATCTGGCGATTCCGGTCACACCGCTCGCGATTCCGGGCCTCGTCTTCCGGAGTCACGAACAGCGCATCAAGGCCCGCGACGACGAGTTCCCGAGTTTCATCCGGGCGCTCGGGGCGTCCGAGACGGCGAAACAGTCCACGACCACTGCCGTCCTCAAGACGCTCCGCAAGAAGGACTTCGGCCCGCTCACCGGCGACGTAGACGACCTGTTCAAGCGACTGAACATGCGGCTGGAACCCGACCGCGCCTGGGAGTATTTCACCGCCAACACCCGATCCTACCTCATCCAGAAGTTCAGTGAGATGTATCTCGTCGGTAGACAGATGGGGGGCGAGCCCAAACAGTTGGGTGAACTCATCAGCGAGAACATGAACCACGTCAACCAGCTTCGACAACAGCGCGATCAGGCGACGGTCACCATGATCGGCCTCCTGTACGGGATCACCGCTGCGTCCTCGTTCGCGTTCTTCATCGGCTTCAAAATCGTCGAGATCCTCGCCGGGATGTCGCTCGATCTCGGCACCAGTTCGCGGTTCAGCGCCGCTCAACTCATCCACACACAGGTGTACGACCTGCCGTTTATCCAGTTTCTGCTGCTCGGAGTGGTGATGATCAACGCCGTGCTCTCGTCGCTCATGATCCGCACCGTCGACGGTGGCCACAAGGCCAACGCACTCCTCCATTTCGTGATGCTTACGTGGATCGGCTGCCTGGTTGCCATCCTTACCATGTCCGTCGTGGGAGGGTTGTTGAATGTGTGACTGCCCGTCGCCCGACTGGGAGGTGAGCGCATGAGTGAACGCGTCATCGCCGACTTCGTCGGCCGGTTCTATCTGACCGGGATGACCCGCGACGATCCGGTTCGTGGACGGATCATTCTGAGCCCGAAGCGCCTCGTGTTGGCCGGCGAGGAGCGCAAGGAGACGGTGCCGACGGCGGCGATGTTCGACGTGGCGGTCGGGCACGTCCCCCCCGAGATGCAGGGGTTTTTCAGCGACTCCGTAACCATCGCCTACAACACGGACGACGGGCGCCGGATGGCCATCGTCGAGGCCGACGCCGACACCATCGATAAGTTCTCGACCGTCCTGTTCAAGGCACATCTGAACGGCCAGGAGGTGACGGTACAACACCCGGCCCGGCGTGGGGGTCGCGTCGTCGATTCGGCCGCCAAACAGGCACGGCTCACCGTCAACGACGGAACGCTCGCCTTCGCCGGCCCGGACGTGGAGTTCACTATCGATCTGGCGACAGTGACGGACTTCGAAAAGGAGACGCGGACGCTCGGCGGCAAGTCCCGCCCCGCGCTCTCCGTCCGGCACGTCCCGCGCACGACGGCGCTGGTCTCCGTCGTGGCGCTCTCGTCCGACCGGGTGATGAACCTCCTCGGCCGGTATCTCCGGCTGGAGTACAGCGACATCGTCGAGTCGCTGTCGGAGGTGTCGCTCTCCGACGAGGAAGTGCAGGTGCTGCTCGCCATCTACTCCGCCGGCGAGGAGGCCGATCCGCTGGACATGGTCGCCGCCGACGCCAGTCAGACGACGATGGTGCTGAAGGGGCTCCGCGAGAAGGAACTCGTCGTCGACGGGGACACGGGAACGGCGCTGACGCCAAAGGGACGGGTCGTCGTCAACAGCCGTCTCGAAGAAGTCAACACCTAGTTGTCGTTCATCGCCTCGCTCGCGATGTTGCGCCCGCGAGCGTTGAGCGCAACCTCGCGTCGGGTTCGGATCTCCTCGACCACCTCGAGTTCGATGAGGCGGTCGTACACCTCTTCGACTTCGTCGACGTCCATTCCGAGGAAGTCGGGAATCTCGAACGGGGAGACACCGGAGTAGAGTGCCATCAACACCTCGTTTTGACGTTCCGTAAGATCGACGCCGATTTCGCTCCGGCTCTCGCCCTTGCGGAGCAGGGTTTCGAGTACCGAACACCGGCGCTCCGATCCGGAGATGTACGTCTGGACACTGGTGCCTTCCTCGCTGTGTTCGACCTCCAGCACCCGACGTTTCTCGTCTCTGACCGACCGCTCGTTGGCCTCCATCGATCCGATGTCGTCGAGATCAATCTCCACGAACGAGCCGTCGGCGATGGCGAGGTCGATGGCTCCCTCCTCGATTTTCAGGCGGGCTTTCTCCCACTCGGCGTCCGTGACGACGCCCCCCTCGACGGCGGGGTGGCGGGCGAGGACGACCTTCCGATCCAGCAACGCCCGGTAGAGCATCCGCTCGAACGATTCGGGCTCTTTCGCGGAGACGAGCACCACGTCGTCGGTCGA
The DNA here is from genome assembly GCA_042216725.1 of Haloplanus sp. Taxonomy (GTDB): domain Archaea; phylum Halobacteriota; class Halobacteria; order Halobacteriales; family Haloferacaceae; genus Haloplanus. The sequence goes on along the minus strand of JBDGTP010000067.1, from coordinate 26,220 downwards.
CAACTGGAGGCTGACGTAGCCCGACACTTTCGCGACCAACTGGTTCACGTCGGTTCGTCCTTCGAGGCTCTCGATGGTGTGGAGCGGGATCGTTCGCTTGCCCTCGTTGCTCGCGAGGATCAACCGCTTGTTCGACAGCAGGATCCGGCCGCCGGTCCACTCCGCGTCGTTCAGTTCGCGGCCGTCCTTGACGACCTGTGTGAACTTCCCGCGCGTGTCGGTGATCTTGCGTTCACCCTCGCTCATCTACGCCCCCCCAGTTTGGACAGCGCGGAGAACGCCTGCTTGCGAACTTCCTCGTCGTCGGTACGATCCAGCATGGCCTCCAACCGGTCGCGGGCACGCTCGCCGCCGACCTTCCCGAGGACGAACACGGCCTTCGACCGCGCGTCCTCCGACTGCTCCGGCTCCTCCAACAGGTCGAGCAACGCCCGTTCGACCGGGTCGCCGCCGAGTTCCGCGAGACTCGTCGCCGCGAACTGCGCGGTCGTGCCGTCCTCGGCGTCGAGTGCCTCGACGAGTGCGTCGATGGCCGCCTCGCGTCGCTCATCGCCCGTGACGCGGCCGAGGAGCCAGGCGGCGTTCCGTCGCTCCCGGGACTGGTTGCTCTCGCTCAGGAGTTCGACCAGCGGGTCGACGACGCTCCGGTCGGCCGACTCCAGTCGGTCGACGACCGTCTTCCGGATGCGGTGGCTCTGCTCCGTCGGCGCCGTCGCGAGCAACTCGATAACCGAGAAGACGGCCGCGCGCCGCACAACGTCGCTCTCGTCGTCGAGCGCACCGATCAACGGGTCGATGGCGTCCGGTCCCGGGTAGCTTCCGAGCGCCATGACCGCGGCGTACCGTACCTCTTCGTTGTCGTCGGATACGGCTCCGAGCAGGGGTTCGAGCGCCCGGCTGGTGCCGATGGCGGCGAGTGCATCGGCGGCCTCCCGGCGCACCCGGCCGGTTGGGTCGTCGAGACGGGCCGCCAGCGCGTCGGTCGCCCGTTCGTCGCCGATGGCGCCACAGGCGCGGGCGGCGCGGGCGCGCACCTGTGAGTTGGGGTCGTCGAGCGCGTCGATCAACGCCGGCAACGCGCCGGAGTCGCCGAGTTGGCGGAGCGCGTTCGCGGCCGCCATCCGCAACTCCGGACGGTCGGCGGATAGTGTCTCGACGAACGCCTCCGCGCGCACCCAGTCGGCGCCGTCGGCGTCGACGCCCGCCATCTCGGCGACCAGTCGTTCGATAGCGTCGGAACCGATGGTGTCGAGCGCGTCGATGGCGGCGCCGCGAACCGCCTCGTCGTCGTCGGATTTGGCCGCACGCACCAGGGCGTCGACCGCCTGCGGCTCGTCGTCGACGACGTCCCCGAGGATTTCGGCGGCTCGCTTGCGGATCGATGGGGAGTCGCTGAGCTTCAGGTGGTCGATCAGGGAATCGATGTCACCCTCCTTTCCTAGTTGGTAAAGCGACATGTTAGGTTCGACGGTACACGCGTCGGCGTTTGTCGACCGTTTCGACCGCCGACCGGCTCTCGCGGGGAAGCGTCTCCGTCATGCCGATGACGAGGTAGCCGCCCTCGCGGAGCGATGAGAGCACGGTGTCGACGACCGCCCGCTTCGACTCCGCGTTGATGTAGATGAGCAGGTTCCGACACAGCACGAGGTCGACGTTCCGCTTCGGTTCGTCGGCGATGAGGTCGTGCTGTTCGAACGTGACTAGGTCTTTCACCTCGTCCCGGACGGCGAACGTATCGCCATCGCGCTCGACGTACCGCCCGGCGTCGTCGAGGGGTTCGAGTTCCGCCGCCACGTCGCGCGTCTTGGTGGTCTGGTAGACGCCCTCGCGGGCCCGGTCGAGCACGTCGGCGTTGATGTCCGTGCCGACGATGTTCAACCGACGCGTGCTCACCTCGTCGTCGTCGAGGGCGAGCATCGCCAGCGAGTAGGGTTCGCGGCCATCCGAGCAGGGGGCGCTCCACACCGTCGTCCGGCCGCGCTCGGCGGTCACCTCGCGCAGGGCCTCTCGAATCGGCTCCCAGGCCTCTGGGTTGCGGTAGAAGCTGGTCACGTTGATGCTCAGCGAGTCCAACAGCGCCGTCGGCTCCTCGGGATCGGAGCGCACGAGGTCGAGATACGCCTCGTAGGAGTCCACGTCCCGTCGCCGCATCCGAGCGGAGATGCGCCGATCCAGATACGACTCGTTGTAGTACGCGGACTCGAAGTCGAGTTTCCGCGAGAGGTGATCGAGCAGTCGCTCGAACGCCTCGTCGTCGTCGGCTTCGGTCGGGTTCGAACTCATATACTCACGGTCACAGCGTCACCACATCCAGGATGGGGACGATGTTGCCGTCGCCGAGCACCGCCGTCCCACTGAGTCCCGGAATCCCGCTGAGGACGCCCTCGAGCGGTTTGACGACTACCTCCTCCTGTTTGTTCACGGTGTCACAGCGGAGCGCGGCTCGGCGCTCCGACTTGCGAATCCGGAGGAGCATCCCGTCGCCGTTTTTGGTCTCGCCCGGCACGTCGAGTTCGGACGCCAGGTCGACCACCGGGTAGATGTCGTCGTCGTGTTCGATCATCGGCTGTTCGTTGATCGTCTTGATTTCGGGGAGTCGGCTCACCTCGTCGATGTTCTTGATCGGGATGCCGTACTCCTCCTCTCCGACTTCGACGAACAACACCTTGACGATTGCGACCGTCACCGGGAGCCGCAGCGTGACGGTCGTCCCCTCGCCCATCTCGCTTTCGACGTTGACGGAGCCGTCGAGCTGTTTGACCGTGCTGTGGACGACGTCCATCCCAACCCCGCGGCCGCTCACGTCGGTCACTTCGTCGGCGGTGGAGAAGCCGGGGTGGAAGACCAGGTCGTACACCTCGGAATCCTCCATCGAGTCGAGTTCGGCCTCGCTCCGGACGCCCTTCTCGGCCGCCTTCCGCCGGAGTTCGTCAACGTCGAGCCCGCGACCGTCGTCCTCGACGGTGATGGTGACGTGGTCGCGCTCGCGGCTCGCCCGGAGTTCGATGGTGCCCTCCCGGGGTTTGCCAACACGCTCCCGCTCCGCGGGCGGTTCGATACCGTGATCGACCGCGTTTCGGAGGATATGCATCAGCGGATCGCTGATCTCCGTGAGGATGGTGCGGTCGAGTTCGATGTCCTGTCCCTCCATCCGGAAGTTGATCTCTTTCTCCTGCTCGCGGGCCAGGTCACGCACCAGACGGGGGAACTTGCTGATCACCTTCCGCATGGGGATCAGCCGCATGTCCATCACCGTGTTCTGGAGGTTGCCGGTGATCTTGTCGAGTTCGCCCAGCGTGTCGGTCGCGCTGTCGACGTTGCCGTCGTCGACGGCCCGCCGGAGTTTGATCCGACTCGTCACGAGTTGCTCGACCAGGCCGTGCAGGTCGTCCAGTTGATCCACGTCGACCCGGACGGAACTGATCTCCCGGGAGGCGCTCCCGTTGCCGGTGTCACCGCCGCTCGCGTCGGCGTCCGTTTCGACCGTCTCCTGATCGGTCGTCGTGTCGACGGCTTCGGTCTCCGTTTCGGTGTCGGACTCGCTCTCCTCGTCGACGCCCGCCTGTGACAGTGTCGCGTCGTCGATGGCCGAGACGCGGTCGAGCGTCGACCGCAGTTCGTCTGCGGTCGTCGAGGCGACGACCAGGTCGAAGCCGTCGTCGTACTCGCCGTCCTCGATGGTGTCGGGGTCGGGCGTCGCAGACACCAGATCGCACTCCTCGCGTACCGCCTCGAGGACGAGCATCCCGTCGACGCCTTTCATCTCGGAGTCGCCAACCTCGATGGACACCTCGAACGTGTCCACCTGGGCGGCCTCGTCGTCGCCAGCGTCGGCGTCCGTCGGCGTGCCGTCGGCGCCGGTCGCGCCGCCCTGGTCGATAACGGTGCGGATGTTCTCCTCCAGGTCGGCCGTCTCCACGTCGACGGTGCCGTCCTCGTCGATGGATTCCACGGCGACTTCGAGGCGGTCGACGCCCGCGAACACCAGATCCATCACCTCGGGTGTCACCGCGATTTCACCCTCGCGGAGTTCGTCGAGGAGGTCTTCGATGGCGTGAGCGAGGTCGCTGGCGTCGTCGTAGCCCATCGCTCCGAAGTTGCCCTTCAGCGTGTGGGCCGTCCGGAAGATGTCGTCCATCGCCTCGCGGTCGTCCGGGTCAGACTCCAGCGCCAACAGCGAGTTGTTGAGGTCGGTCAACTGCTCTTCGCTCTCGTGGACGAACGCCTGGACGTACTCTTCAGTCATGCATTTGCCTCCTGTTTGATGGCGTCGAGGATGCTTCCGGGGATGTCGTCGTCGGGCAACACGTCGTCGACACAGCCGAGTTCGATAGCCCGCTTGGGCATCCCGAACACCGCCGACGACGCCTCGTCCTGTGCGAGGACGTACCCCCCGGCGTCGTGGATGGCTTCGACGCCCGCGGCGCCGTCGGATCCCATCCCCGTGAGGACGACGCCGATCAGCGGGCCGTCGACCGTCTCGGCCGCCGAGCGCATCGTCACGTCGGCGGCGGGACGCACGCCGTGTTCCGGCGGATCGTCGGTGAGTTTGGTGCGGAGCCGCCCGCCTCCGGCCCCCGCGACGACGAGGTGCTTGCCGCCCGGCGCGACGAGGGCTTCGCCCGCGCCGATGCGGTCACTGTCGTCCGCTTCCCGGACATCGTACTCGCTCGCGGCGTCGAGACGGTCGGCGAACCGCCCGGTGAACGCGTCCGGCATGTGCTGGACGACGATGATCCGGAGGTTGGCGTCGCGCGGGAGCGCGCCGATAACGCGTTCGACGACCGTCGGGCCGCCGGTCGAGGACGCGATCAGCACCGTCGCGCCCTCCCCGTACTCGCGCTCACCGCCCCCGGTCGTCGAGCGGCAGCCGGCCGACGCGGTGGCGGTGTTCGTCCCGGCGGAGCGACTCCCGCTCACGTCCGCCTCGGCGACGGCTTTCACCTTGCGCACGAGCTGATCTTCCTTGCCGGACATGCGCGTGCTCACCTCGCCTCCGGGCTTGGTGAAGAAGTCCACCGCCCCCTTCTCCAGCGCCTCGAACGTCACGTCGTCGCCGTCGGCAGTGTGGGCACTGAGCATGAGAATCGGCGTCGGCTGCTCGGCCATGATCCGTTCGACGGCCTCCAGTCCGTCGACTTCGGGCATCTGAAGATCCATCGTCACCACGTCGGGGTCGTGGTCGAGTACGGCGGTTACGGCCTCCGCGCCGTTTGCCGCGGTGTCGACGACGCTCACGCCGCCGTTTTCGAGCATGTCGGACAGCATCGTCCGCATGAAATGTGAGTCGTCGACGACGACCGCTCGCGGCGTCGATGCGCTCATCGACGCGTCGCTCCTCCGCCGAACCGCCGGTTCGTCGCGTCGGCCACAGCCATCAGACGGCGTGCCGGGGGGTCACGTCCGATCATCGTTGATCGCCCGTTTCTACAGAAGTGAAATAAAGACATCGGCACCGTTATCAGGCGAGATAATCCGACCAACATCCTTAATGTGCGATTAGCCCTCCGGTGGAGTATGCACGGACGCGACGGGACGAAACGCACCAACTCGGGGGCGGAACGATGAGCGAGGCTACTGCCCGCACGCGTACCGTTCAGCTTCTCGAATTCGACCTGGGGTCGGAAACGTACTGTGTGGACATCGAACACGTCGCCGAAATCGTCGACGTAAACGAGCTTACGGTCATCCCCAACTCGGCGAGTCACGTCGAGGGAGTGATGGATCTGCGTGGGAAGACGACCACCATCATCAACCCGAAGGAGGTGTTCGGTATCGACAGCGACGGCGAACGCAAGCGGATCGTGGTGTTCGACCGCGAGCGGACGACCGACGGGAAGTCGATTGGGTGGATCGTCGACGAAGTCGACCAGGTCGTCGAAATCGACGAGAGCGACGTGGAGTCGTCACCCGTCGACGACGACGACGAGGCGGTACGGGGAGTCATCAAGCGCGACGGGGACTTTGTCATCTGGGTTCGACCCACGGTCGTCGATGCGTAGCGATCACACGCTCCCGGCCGAACTGCTCGACTCCGGGCGGAGCCATCCCCTATCACCGCCGATAATTCGGCCACCAGATTCATACCGGTCGAGTTGGATGCTCCGTTCGAGGGAGCGCCGACCGGGCGTCGGTTTCGACGATTCCGGTGTACGGAGCAACGACTGGCCGTCCCGTCGCGCGCGCGCTTCGGGAGGATGGGAACGACGGGCCAGCCGTTCCCGTTCCCCTCGGCACCGAAACCCACGATCATGACGCTTACACTCTCAGACGCGACCGTTCTCATCGTCGACGACGAGCAATCGCTGGCGGATCTATACGCCTACTGGATCGACGAGGTCGCCGAAGCACGCACGGCGTACGACGGGAGTGAGGCCATCGAGAAGCTAGACGGGGACGTCGACGTGATCCTGCTCGACCGACGGATGCCCGGTATGTCGGGTGACGAAGTCGTCGAGGAGGTCGCCGACCGGGATCTGGACGTTCGGATCGTCATGGTGACGGCGGTCGATCCCGGGTTCGACATCGTCGATATGGAGATCGACGACTATCTGGTCAAACCCGTCGATCAGCCCGAACTCATCGAAACGGTCGAGCGGATGGTCGTCCGGAGTTCCTACGACGACAAACTCCAGCGGAAGTTCCAGCTCGTCGAGAAGAAGGTGACGCTCGAAGCGGCGAAGACACCCCACGAACTCGAGGAGAGCGAGGAGTACGCGGAACTGACGAGTCGGCTGAACGACATCGAGCGAGAACTCGACTCGACCGTCGAGGAGTTCGACGACACCGACTTTACCGCCGCGTTCCAGGAACTGCCGAGCGGCGATCCGATCGACTCGACGGAAGGATAGCTACCGGACGACCGTCACCGGCACGGGAGAGCGTCGGACGACCGCCTCGGCGACGCTTCCGAGCAGAACCCGGGTAACGCCTTCCCGACCGTGACTCCCGATGACGATTCCGTCGACATCGTTGTTCTCCGCCCACTCGACGATGGCACGGGACGGCATCCCGACGACCGTCTCCGTCTCTACGTCGACGCCGTGTTCCTCGGCGCGGGTGCGGGCCGACTCGAGAACCCGCTCCGTTCGCTTTTTGGCCGCCTCTTGGAGGTGTTCGAACGTGGTCGGTGCCGCCTCAATCGACCCGTAGCCGACATCGGTCGGGTCGACCACCGAGAGGATCGTGATGTCGGCGTCGGGATACTCGTCGAGCACGAAATCGAGCGCGGCATCTGCAGGATCCGATCCGTCCATCGGGACGAGCAGTCGCTTCGTCATACCACGGCGTGTGTCCGACGCCACCGTAAGCCTACGGGTCACTCCACGCCGATGGGAACCGTGTCGAACGGGATAGTCAGGTTTTCGTAGGATGGCCCGCAACCCCCGGTATGGGAAGCCATCGTTCCGTCTCCCGGCGCGGATTTCTGACCGCCGTCGCGGGCACAGCGGCGACGGCGGCCGCCGCCGGAACCGCCACGGCGCAGGCGTCGTTCGGCGGGTGGATGAGCGACGTGGGCAACTACAGTGAGGTCGCCGACGCGACCGGACAGAGCGAGGTGACGATTTCGGTCGGCGCCCAGGGGAACGGCGGTACCTTCGCGTTCGACCCCCCGGCCGTCCAGGTCGACCCCGGCACGAAGATCATCTGGAAGTGGACGGGGAACGGCGGCCAGCACAACGTCGTCGCGGAGTCCGGCGGCGACTTCGAGAGTGACCTCACCGCCGAGGCCGGGTTCACGTTCGAACAGACCTTCGACTCGGAAGGCGTCATCAAATACTACTGCCAGCCCCACCGCGCGCTGGGCATGAAAGGCGTCGTCGTCGTCGGCGCCATGCCCGGCGGTGGCGACGGCGGCGGTGGCGGCGGTGGCGGCGACGGCGGTGGTGGCGGCGGTGGCGGTCCCACCGTCCCCGATAGCGCGAAGTCCCTCGTCGTCGCCCTGTCGAGTTCGCTGGTGGCTGTCCTCGCACTGGCCTACTTCTTCATCCGATACGGCGGCGACTACGGCGAAGAGTTCGAGAGCGCCTGATCGCCGGCGTTCCGTTCGTTCGTTACACCGCGAGTGGCGACGCCGTGCTCCCCGTTTCGTTCCCGTTCGGAGTGGCATCGCCGGGAGCTGTCAGCTCACCGCAGGATATATAATCGAGTGATATAACCTAGTTGTCGATGGCACGAACCCAGTTACAGCGAGCGCGAGCGGGCGAAGTGACGCCCGCGATGGAGCGAGTCGCGGCGCGCGAGAACCGTGATCCCGAGTTCGTCCGTCGGCAGGTCGCCGACGGACAGGCGGTGATTCCGGCCAACCACGCCCACGAGTCGCTCGACCCCATGATCATCGGGCGGGAGTTCGCGACCAAGGTCAACGCCAACATCGGCAACAGCGAGGAGACGGGTGACTTGGAGGACGAACTCCGAAAACTCCACGCTGCCGTTCATTACGGCGCCGACACCGTGATGGATCTCTCGACGGGGAGCGACCTCGATCCGATCCGGGAGGCGAACGTCGCCCACTCCCCGGTGCCCGTCGGAACCGTTCCGATCTACGAGGCGGTCAAGCGGGCCGGCGATCCGGAGTCGATCACGACCGACCTGTTGCTGGACGTGATCGAGAAACACGCCCGGCAGGGCGTCGACTACATGACGATCCACGCCGGAGTGTTGCTGGAACACCTCCCGCTGACCGACGGGCGGAAGACGGGCATCGTCTCCCGTGGCGGGTCGATCCTCGCCAAGTGGATCGAGGCCCACGGCGAGCAGAACCCGCTCTACACCGCCTTCGAGGAGATCTGTGAGATTTTCGCCGCCCACGACGTGACGTTCTCTCTGGGCGATGGTCTCCGGCCGGGGTGTCTGGCCGACGCCAGCGACGACGCCCAGTTCGCGGAGCTAGAGACGCTCGGCGACCTCACCAACACCGCGTGGGATCACGGCGTGCAGGTGATGGTCGAGGGGCCGGGACACGTCCCGATGGATCAGGTCGCCGACAACGTCGAACGACAACAGCGGGTCTGTGACGGCGCGCCCTTCTACGTGCTCGGTCCGCTCGTGACCGACGTGGCGCCCGGCTACGACCACATCACCAGCGCCATCGGTGCGACGGAGGCCGCCCGCGCCGGCGCGGCGATGCTGTGTTACGTCACGCCGAAGGAACACCTCGGCCTGCCCGAGGCGGAGGACGTACGCGACGGCCTGGCAGCCTACCGAATCGCCGCCCACGCGGCGGACGTGGCCCGCGGTCTGCCCGGCGCACGCGACTGGGACGACGCTCTCTCCGAGGCCCGCTACGCCTTCGACTGGCGCCGCCAGTTCGACCTCGCGCTCGATCCCGACCGCGCGCGGTCGTTCCACGACCAGACCCTCCCGGGAGACAACTACAAGGAGGCGCGATTCTGCTCGATGTGCGGCGTCGAGTTCTGTTCGATGCGGATCGACCAGGACACCCGCGACGACGGCGAGCGCGCCGCCCTCGACGACGAGACGGATCTCGACGCCTCGGACGCCGCCGAGGTGAACCGCCCGCCAGTCGGCACGCACGATACGAGCGGTGTCCCCGACGAAATCGAGATCGGCGGTGTCACGTTCACGCCCGAATCCGCCCACGCCGACGACTGACCTCGCTGACGCCTAGCCGCCGGTCTCGACGCCCGTGATCTCGAACCGGGCGCCGCCCGCGTCGCTTTCGGTCACGCTGATCTCCCAGTCGTGTGCCTCGACCACGCTCCGGACGATGGAGAGCCCGAGGCCGGTTCCGGACGCCGTGGAGTACCCCGTTTCGAACACCTGCTCGCGCTCTTCGGCCGGAATACCCGGGCCGTCGTCGGCCACGTAGAACCCGTTCGGAAGGCTCCCGACCGTGACGATCACGGGGGTCGTCGCGTGTTCCTCGTCGTCGGGGGGTGCCCGACTGCTCGTGGAACCGGGTTCGACGGAGTCACCGGACTGCGTCCGGTTGCCAGGCGAGTCGTACTCGACTGCGTTCCGCGAGCCGTGCTCCACGGCATTCCGAATCAGGTTCTCGAACACCTGTGCGACCCGGCTCGGATCGGCCCGGATCGTCCCCTCGACCTGGGCGTCGAGGACGGCGTTCGACGTGGCCACGTTCGACCAACACCTGTCGACGAGACCGGCGAGGTCGATCACCGTCGGGTCGATGTCGTCGCGTCCCCGTCTCGTAAGCGCCAACAGGTCGTCGATCAGGCGATCCATGCGCTCCAGCGCGGACGCCGCGTCGTCTAGCTGGCGGTTGTCATACTCCTCGCGTGCCCAGTTGAGTCGCCCGGCGGCGACGTTCAGGGGGTTCCGGAGGTCGTGTGAGACGACACTCGCGAACTCTTCGAGGCGGTCGTTCCGCCGGCGGAGTTCGCGCTCGCGTTCGACCCGGTCGGTGATGTCGCGGGCGGTTGCCAGAATCGCCGTCTCACCGCGGTAGGGGATCAGCGTCGCGTTGCTCTCGACCGGTATCTCGTCGCCCGCTTTCGTCCGGTGGGTCGTCTCGAACGTCACGATCCGATCCCGGGAGAGGTCGTCGATCTTTTCGTGGAGGGTGGCGTCCCGGTTCGGGTCGATATCCTCCGGGCGCATCGACAGGAGTTCCTCGCGGCTGTAGCCGAGGCGTTCGACCGCCGTGTCGTTGACTGCCTGGAACGTGTCGCCGGGTGCGCCGACGAACACGGCGTCGGGGAACGACTCGAACAGTTCCCGGTACTCCGCCCGCGACCGTTCGAGTTCGCGCTCGTGGCGGCGTTGCTGGGTCACGTCGAGGAGCGTCCCCATGACCGCTGGTTCGCCCCGATAGTCGATGCGACCGCCGTGGACTTCGAACTCGATTTCCGACCCGTCCTTACGCTGTCCCCGAAGCGTGTACCGCAGGTCGTCGACCGCTCCCGATTCCCGGCGCGCGAGGTTCTGCCGGAGTTTCTCCTGCTCCGCCTCGACCACCACGTCGAACGGCGTCACCTCCGCCAGGAACTCCGCCTGTGTGTAGCCGAACATCGCCGCGAGCCGGGGATTGACGTACTCGAACTCGCCGTCCTGGATGAGGTAGACGCCGACGAGGTTCTGTTCGACCAGGCGGCGATACTTCGCCTCCGACTCGCGCAGGTCGGAACGGATGTCGAGTCCGTGAAGGGCGCTGGCGACATCGGTTCCGAGTTCGTCGAGGAAGTCGACTTCCAACTCGCCGACGGCCTCGCTATCGGCCGCACCGACGACGAGCAGCCCGTACGCGTCGGACTCGTAGTCGAGCGGGACGGCGACGGTCGTCGAGATGCCGTCCCCGAACACGGGCGATTCGCCCCGAACGACCGCCACGGTTCGCTCCGTGGCGGCCGTCCGGATCGCATCACCGGCGGCGAGTTCGACGCCGTCGATGTCGATGTTGTCGTCGGGTTCGACCGCTCGGACGACCAGGCCGGTCGCCGACCCGTCGGTGTCGACGGTCGTCTCGCCGATCATCGCCCGGTCGTACGGGTCGGCGTCGACGAGACGGGCACAGACTGACCGGTCGACGGTCGCCGTGTCGTCGGCCCGCACGAGTCGCTGGTTCACGTCCCGGGCGAGTTCGCGAACCCGTTCGAGCCTCGCGGCGCGTTCGTCGCTCCGCCGTTTCGACACCGCCTGGACGATCCGGTTGGCGAGCAGCGCGTACTGATCCGTGCCGGTGCTCTTCTGGACGTAGTCCGTCGCCCCAGCGGCGATGGCCCTGCTCGCGACTTCCTCGCTTCCCTCGCCGGTGAACAGGATCACGGGAAGCGCCGGCCACCGCTCGCGCACGATCCGAAGCACCTCCAGGCCGTCCGCCCCCGGCATCTGATAGTCGGTGACGAGGCAGTCGAACGTCTCCGATTCGAGGCGGTCGAGTCCCGCGTCGGGGCTCGTTTCGCTCGTCACGTCGAGACGGGCGTCCTCGCGTTCGAGCAACTCCGTCGCGACCGTCGCGAGATCAGCCGCATCGTCGACGAGCAGCACCCGGATCGTATCTCCCATGGGAGAGTGTGTCGTACCCTGGTCGCGCGTAATATTTACAGTTGCGGGTGTCGGAAGTCACGGCGACCCTTTAAGGGTCGGCACCACCCACATCACCGACATGGATATTCGTGAGGCTACGGCCGCGGACATCGAAGGGATCAGGACGGTCGCACACGACTCCCTCGCCGCCTCGTACGGACACGCACTGGACGACGACATCATCGCACAGGCCGTCGAGCGGTGGTACGACGAGGCGACGCTCACCGACGATCTCGACGATCCGCACACGGAGTTCCTGGTCGCCGTCGACGACGACCGGATCGTCGGCTTCGCCCAGAGTTACGTCGTCGACCGCCGCGATGTCGTCGGCGAAATCGACTGGCTCCACGTCGAACCGGATAGCCGAGGCAGCGGCCTCGGGGATCGACTCCTCGAGACGCTCGAACAGCGCCTCCTCGAACACGACGTCTCTCGTATCGAGGGGCGCGTGCTCTCGGCTAACGAGGCGGGCACCGACTTCTACGAGACGGAGGACTTCGAACAGATCGGCGAACGCACCGTCGAAATCGGCGGCGAACCCTTCGTCGAACGGCTCTACTCCAAGTTCCCCGAAACCGGCGGCCGGCAGGTGCTCACGGAGGCCGCGACCCTGCCCGACGGCCGGCAGGTGTACGTCGCCCTCGACGAGAGCGTCCGTGGCTCCGACGGCCCGTTCTACTCGGTCTACCTCGACCGTGACCGCACGGAGCGGTACGGCTACCTCTGTGGCAACTGCGACGGGTTCGCCGTCTCGATGGACACCATGGGCCGTGTCGTCTGCAACGGCTGCGAGAACCGCCGCAAACCGACCCGGTGGGACGCCAGCTACCTGTAGCCGATAACTCGGTTATAACACAAACTATTACCCGGTCGGTCGCCCACCGACGGATATGACTCGGAACCGGAACGAGGGGGGGTCGCGGTGGTAACAACGACCGCACTCCTCGGACTACTGACGGTCGTGTTGGCCGCGTTCGCGGCCTTCGGCGCGTGGTACGCCCGCGGCCGGATCGAGACGGTCGAGGACTACATCACTGCGCGCAACTCGGCCGGTGGCGGGACGCTGACCGCGACCATCGTTGCCTCCAGCATGGGAGCGTGGATTCTGTTTAGCCCCGCCGAGGCGGGGGCGGCGTTCGGCGGCATTACCGCCGTCGCGGGCTACGCCGCCGGCTCCTCGCTTGCACTCGCCGCCTTCGCACTCATCGGCCCCCGCATCCGCAACCTCCTCCCCGACGGGCACAGCCTGACCGAGTACGCCTACGCCCGCTACGGGCCGGTCATGTACGCCTACGTCCTCGTGGTGACCGTCGCCTACATGTTCGTCTTCCTTGCGGCGGAGTTCACCGGCATCGCGAGCGCCCTCTCGCTGATCGCGGGCGTGCCCGGGTGGCAGACGGCGGCCGTCGTCGGCGTGACCGTCCTCGCATACACCGGCTACGGCGGCCTCCGGGCGAGCATGGTCACCGACACCGTCCAGACGGTGCTCATTCTGCCGCTCCTGATCGTGAGCGTCGTCGCCACCCTCTTGGCGCTCGGCGGAACGGACGCCGCCCACGCGGCCATCGTCGACGCCTCGCCCGACCTGCTCGCGGTCGGATCGGCGACCGGCCTGGAGTTCGGCGCCTACGTCGTCGTCGCCATCGTCGGCGCGGAGATGCTGAACCAGGCCTGGTGGCAACGTGTCTACGCCGCGAGCGACGAGCGAACCCTCCGTCACGCCTTCCTCGTTGCCGCTGTCGCCGTCGTCCCGATGGTCTTCCTGGCCGGCGTGTTCGGTCCCGTCGCCGTCGGCCTCGGTCTCGTCGAGGCGCCCGCGGATGCGAGCATCTCCTTTTTCCTCGTCGTGACCGAGGTGCTCCCCGACCCCGCGGTGATCGCCGTGGCCGTCCTCGCCGTCCTCCTCGTCGTGTCCAGCGCCGACACCCTGTTCAACGCCATCGCGAGCGTCGTCACCGTCGATCTGCCACGCGTCGTCGACCTCTCCGATGCGCGCCTCACGGCCGCCGCCCGCGGCGTGACCGTCGTCGTCGCCGCCGCCGCGACAGTCGTCGGCGCCCAGGGCTACTCAGTGCTCACCCTGTTCTTGCTCGCTGATCTGCTCGCCGCCGCGACGTTCGTCCCGCTGTTGTACGGTCTCTACTCACCGCGGGCGTGGTCGGGCGGTGCCGTGACGGCCAGTGCCGCCGGCCTCCTCGTCGGCCTGGCGTTTTTCCCGCCGGCACGGGGTGTCCTGCCCCTCGCGGGACTGCCCGCCGCGTCCTACTTCGTCGCCTTTCTCGCCGCGGCCGGCGTCTCGACCGGGCTGGCCGTCCTGACCGCGCGTCTCGGCGGGCGGCGGTACGACCTCGACCGACTGCGTCACGAGGTTCGCCACCTCGACGGTTCGGAGACGGCGTCCGACGGGGGTGAGCGCCAGTGACACTCTCCGCGCTCGGATTCGCGGCGCTGGTCTGGGGGTCGCTCGCGCTCGTCGCCGCGGTGTTCCTGTACGAACTGCTGGCGGTGTGGCGCGAACGGCAGTCCCAAAAGAATCGGGCGTAAGCCCGCCTCGCCTCAGTCGCCGCTGATCTTCGACTGGATATCCTCGACGATCTCGGGGTTGCGGAGCGTCGAGGTGTCACCCAGTTCGGCCTGGTTGGCGATGTCTTCGAGCAGACGCCGCATGATCTTCCCCGACCGCGTCTTGGGGAGGTCGGGCGAGAAGATCACCCGCTCGGGGCGGGCGATGGGACCGATGGCGTCCTCGACGCCCGCGACGATGCGGTCGCGGAGTTCGTCGGTCTCCTCGTACCCCTCCTCGGTGATGACGTAGGCGTAGACGGCCTCGCCTTTCACCTCGTGTTCGCCGCCAACGACGGCGGCCTCGGCGACGCCTTCGACGCCGACGATGGCGGATTCGATCTCCATCGTCCCGAGACGGTGCCCGGAGACGTTGATCACGTCGTCGACGCGGCCGAGCACGGTGATGTAGCCGTCTTCGTCGAGTTTGGCGCCGTCCTCGGGGAAGTAGACCCAGTCCTCGGGATCCGAACTGTCGGTGTCGGAGTACTCCGCCCAGTACTCCTCGATGTATCGCTCGTCATTGCGGTAGAGCGTCCGGAGCATGCCGGGCCACGGCTTCTGGATCGTGAGATAGCCCGCGCGGCCGGCCTCGACCTCCTCGCCGTCGGTGTCGACGACCTGGGCGTCGACGCCGGGCAGGGGCGGGCCGGCGGAACCGGGCTTCATCGTCTTGACGCCCGGCAGGGTGGTGACCATCATGCCACCCGTTTCGGTCTGCCACCACGTGTCAACGATGGGGCACTCCTCGTTACCGATGTGCTTGTAGTACCACTTCCAGGCCCGCGGGTTGATCGGTTCGCCGACCGTCCCCAGCAGGCGCAGGCTGGAGAGGTCGTGCCGGTCGGGATACTCCGCGCCCCACTTCATGAACGCACGGATGGCCGTTGGTGCGGTGTACAGCTGGTTCGCGTCGTAGTCGTCGACGATCTGCCAGAGGCGGTCGCGGTCGGGGTGATCCGGCGTCCCCTCGTACATCATCGTCGTGGTGCCGAGCGCGAGCGGCCCGTAGACGATGTAGGAGTGGCCGGTGATCCAGCCGATGTCGGCCGAACAGAAGTACGTGTCCTCCGGCTTGATGTCGAGCACCGACTGGGAGGTCCAGGCTGTCCACGCGAGGTAGCCACCGGTGGTGTGTTTGACACCCTTCGGCTGGCCCGTCGTGCCCGAGGTGTACATCAGGAACAGCATGTCCTCGGCATCGCGCTGAACCGGGTCGACTTCGGCGCCCTCGTGGTCGGCGACCAGGTCGGCGTAGGTGTGCTGGTTGTCCGCGAAATCGTGGCCGAAGCCGTCGCCGTCGAGGAGACGTTCGGCGACGACGACGCCCTCGACGTCGTGGTCGACGCCGTCCAGCCCCTCGTTGGCCTTCGAGAGGTGGTCGAGCGGGTCGCCACGGCGGTAGTAGCCGTCACACGTGATCAGATACTCGGAGTCGGCGGCGTTCATCCGGGTCGCCAGCGCGTCCGCGGAGAAGCCCGCGAACACCACGCTGTGGGGCGCGCCGATGCGCGCACACGCCAGCATGGCGATGGGCAGTTCCGGAATCATCGGCATATACATCGTCACCACGTCGTCCTCGCCGACGCCGAGGTCACGGAGCGCGGCGGCCACCTCGTTCACCTCGCGGTGCAGTTCCTCGTACGTGTAGGTGCGGTTGTCCTCGTCGACGGGTTCGCCGACCCACTCGATGGCTGCCTCGTCGCCCCGGTCGTCGAGGTGCCGGTCGAGACAGTTGGCCGAGGCGTTCAGCTTCCCGTCGGTGAACCATTTATAAAACGGCGGGTTCGAGTCGTCGAGCACCTGGTCGTACTCCTCGTCCCAGTCCAGGAGCTTCGCCGCGGCCTCCCAGCACTCCGGCCAAGTCTCCTCGAACTCGTCGTAGATGTCCGGGTTCGAGACGTTCGCTTGCTCCACGAACTCCTCAGGGGGATCGAACGCCGCCTGCTCTTCGAGGCGCGCCTCCAGTTCTATGTCGTCGTCGGACATGATTCAGGATAGAGTTTCCAATCATTCGTGATAAACTTACGCCATGTGTTCTCGAAAGGGGGGTTCCTGAGATGAGAACGGGGGGGAGTCGTGCGATTTCGTCGCATCTGTCCGTTTTTTGCGGGAACCCGAACCATTCAGAAGGCTTTTGAGCAGTCCGGCGATACCTCCCACATAGCATGCCTGCGGACTTCAACTGGGCTATCGGTGGCGAAGCCGGCGACGGCATCGACTCCACTGGAAAAATCTTCGCCCAGGCGCTATCGAGGGCCGGTCGGCACGTGTTCACGTCCAAGGACTTCGCGTCGCGGATTCGGGGCGGTTACACGGCGTACAAAGTCCGCACGTCGGTAGCACAGGTACAGAGTGTCGTCGACCGACTCGACGTACTCATCGCACTGACCCAGCGTACCATCGACGAGAACCTCGACGAACTCCACGAAGGAAGTGTCATCATCTACGACGGGGATCGAACCACGATGGAAGACGTGGAGATTCCGGACGAGATGATCGGTCTCGACGTGCCGCTGAAAGCCCTCGCGGAGGACGCGGGTGGCGCCATCATGCGTAACGTCGTCGCCCTCGGCGCCGCCTGCGCCGTGGGCGATTTCCCCATCGAGAACCTCGACAGTGCACTGGAGAAGCGCTTCGGCGACAAAGGGTCGGCCATCGTCGAGAACAACATGACTGCCGCCCGGAAAGGTCGGGACTTCGTTCGGGACAACTACGACGAGACGTTCGGCTACGACCTGGAGTGTACCGACGAGAACTACGTCCTGTTGAACGGCGACGAAGCCATCGGGATGGGCGCTATCGCCGCCGGCTGCCGGTTCTACGCGGGCTATCCGATCACGCCCGCGACCGACGTGATGGAGTATCTCACCGGCCGGATCGAGCGCTACGGCGGGCACGTCGTCCAGGCCGAGGACGAACTCTCGGCGATCAACATGGCGCTCGGGGCCGCCCGCGGGGGCGCCCGGTCGATGACGGCCACTTCCGGCCCAGGGATCGACCTCATGGCCGAGACGTTCGGTCTGGTGGCCACCAGCGAGACGCCGCTGGTCATCTGTAACGTGATGCGATCCGGGCCCTCGACGGGGATGCCGACCAAACAGGAACAGGGCGACCTCAACGCGATGCTCTACGGGGGCCACGGCGAGGTTCCGCGGTTCGTACTCGCGCCGACGACCATCTCGGAGTGTTTCCACAAAACCGTCGAGGCGTTCAACCTCGCGGAGAAGTACCAACTGCCGGTGTATCTCACCGCCGACCTCTCGCTTGCGGTCACCGAGCAGACCTTCCCGCCCGAGGAGTTCGACATGGACGCCGTCGACATCGACCGCGGGAAGGTCGTCGACGAGGAGACGGTCGGCGAGTGGCAGGACGACCAGGGACGGTTCAAGCCTCACGCCCTCACCGACGACGGCATCAGTCCCCGCACCTTCCCCGGCACCGAGGGTGGTGTCCACATGTCCACCGGTCTCGAACACGACGAACTCGGGCGCCGTACCGAGGACACCGATATGCGCGTCCAGCAGGTCGACAAGCGGACGCGGAAGGTCGAGACGGCACGCGAGCGGGAACCGTTCGAACCCCGCGAGTTCGGCGACCCCGACGCGGAGACCCTGGTGCTCTCCTGGGGATCGAACGAGGGCGCGTTGGTCGAAGCCCTGGACTTCCTCGACGACGAGGGGATCGATGTCCGATTCCTCTCGGTGCCCTACATCTTCCCGCGCCCCGATCTGACCGAGGACGTGGCGGCCGCCGAGGAAGTGATCGTCGTCGAGTGTAACGCGACGGGGCAGTTCGCCGACCTGATCGAACACGACACGCTGACGCGCGTCACCCGACTGAACAAGTACGACGGCGTCCGCTTCAAGGCGGACGAACTCGCCGAGCGGATCGAAGCGGTTCTGACCGGGAGCACGGAGGAGGCCACCGCATGAGTTCCAACGTTCGATTCACCGACTTCAAGTCCGACGCACAGCCGACCTGGTGTCCGGGATGTGGCGACTTCGGCACCATGAACGGGATGATGAAGGCCCTCGCGGAGACGGGCAACAGCCCCGACGAGACGTTCGTCGTCGCCGGCATCGGCTGTTCCGGCAAGATCGGGACGTACATGCGCTCGTACGCCATCCACGGCGTCCACGGCCGGGCGCTCCCGGTCGGAACGGGCGTCAAACTCTCCAACCCCGACATCGAGGTGATGGTCGCGGGCGGCGACGGCGACGGCTACTCCATCGGCGCCGGCCACTTCATCCACGCCGTCCGACGGAACGTCGACATGACGTACGTCGTCATGGACAACCGCATCTACGGGCTCACCAAGGGGCAGGCCTCGCCGACCAGTCGTGAGGACTTCGAAACCTCGACCACGCCGGAAGGCCCCCAGCAACCGCCGGTGAACCCCCTGGCGCTCGCCCTCGCCGCGAGCGGTACCTTCATCGCACAGTCGTTCTCGACGGACGCCCAGCGACACGCCGAAATCGTCAAACAGGCGGTCGAACACGACGGCTTCGGCTTCGTCAACGTGTTCTCGCCCTGCGTGACGTTCAACGACGTGGACACGTACGACTACTTCCGGGATCAGATCGTTGACCTCGGCGACACCGACCACGACCCCACGAGCTACGAGGACGCCCGGTCGCGCATCCTCGACCCCGGCAAGGAGTACCAGGGCGTCCTCTATCGGAACGAGGACTCGGTGCCCTACGGCCAGCGTCACGGCGTCGACGCGAACATGTCGGACATCCCCGAGGGCGCGCCCGACGACGCGATGGATCTGGTGCGCGAGTTCTACTGAGGTCGGCCTGTTCGGCTCTTCTCCGTTCCGCTCTCACCCTGAGCGGGAGCGACGCCGATACGGGAACATTGCTTCACGGCGTCCCGGTTCAGCAAGACTGATTACGCTCTCTCGGTATCGGAAGATATGTCCGACCGTTTCGACGTGATCGTCGCTGGCGCTGGGCCCGCCGGGACCCAATGCGCTCGCGACCTCGCTCAACGGGGGTACGATGTCGTCGTCCTCGAAGCCGAGTCCGAGGACGGGTTCCCCCGACAGAGCAACAAGTCCACTGCTGGCACGTTTCCCTCCATGATGGCCTCGTTCGGCGTCCCGGACGACGTGGTGATGAACTACACCGACGACGTCGTGCTGGAGTCGCCGAACGACCACTACGTCCAGCGACAGCCCGGTGCAGTGCTGGAGTTCGCCGACTTCAAGCGGTGGCTGGTTCGGGAAGGGCGATCCGAGGGCGCGACCTACCGCTTCGACGCCCGGGTGAACGCCCCGATCATGGAGCACGGCGAGATTGCGGGCGTTCGGTACGCGGGCGGCGAGGAGGTGTACGCCGACATCGTCGTCGACGCGACGGGGCCGGCGGCGCCGCTGGCGAAGGCCCTCGGCGTGAGCGACCTGAAACGGGAACACCAGGCCATCGGTATCGAGTGGGAGATGGCGGGCGTCGACGTTGACCACCCGGACTACGCCGACCTCACCGACGCGATGATGCTCCGTCTGGATCACGACTACGCGCCCGGGGGCTACTCCTGGATCTTCCACACCGGTGGCGACACCGCGAAGGTCGGCCTCTGTTACATCCAGAACGACAGTCACCGCCAGTACGGGCGCGACGGGGCGAGCATCGACGACTACCTCGAACACTGGCTCGACACCGACCCGCGCTTTACCGGCGCCGAACGCATCACCGAGAAACAGCAACACCGCGGCTCGGCACACATCCAGATGCCCGACAAACTGTGTACGGATCGGTTCATGGCCGTCGGCGACACCGTCCCGACGATAGATCCGCTGTGGGGCGAGGGTATCCACAAGGGGATGAAGTCGGGGCGGATGGCCGCCATCACCGCCGACCGCTGTTTCACCCACGGTGACCCCGACACCTCCGCCGAGGCGATGTCGGTCTACAGCAAACTCTGGCACAGCAAGGTCGCTCCCCGGATGCGTGAGCGCCTGCTGATGACGGAACTCCTCTATCTGGCGCCGAACCACCGCTACGACACGCTGATGGCCGATCTCCGCGCCGCCGACAGCGACCTGCTGGCGAAGGCGAACGCCGGCAACGTCACGGCGATGCTGCAACTGCTCCACTTCCGGGACGCGCCCCTCCTCGGCAAGTTCGCGGCCGAACGGCTCGGCCGATAGCGGCACGAACCGGCGGTTTCCCAACGCCTTTCGTCGTCTCTCCACTCATCACGGGTATGTCACAGTCATCCGACGATCTGCAGACGGCGAGTGGGATGCCGACGCTCGGCCTCGGAACCTGGCAGAACACCGATCCCGAGGCGTGTGCGAATGCGGTGGCGACGGCCCTCGAACTCGGCTATCGTCACGTCGACACCGCACAGGCCTACGACAACGAGGCGTCGGTCGGCGACGGCCTCGCGCGGGCCGACGTCCCCCGCGACGACGTGTTCCTCGCGACGAAGGTGTGGATCGACCAACTCGCATACGACGACGTGCTGTCGTCGACCGAGGGGAGTCTGGAGAAACTGGGCGTCGACTACGTCGACCTCCTCTATGTCCACTGGCCGGCCGGCGAGTACGACCCCACGGACACCCTCGCCGCGTTCGACGAACTCCACGACGCGGGGCTGATCGAGCATCTCGGTATCAGCAACTTCGAGCCCGAACAGGTGACGACGACGATGGAGACGGCCGATACGCCCGTCTTCGCCAACCAGATCGAATGTCATCCGCTTCTCCCCCAGGAGGAGCTTCGGGCTCACTGCGCCGACAACGACGTGGAAGTGGTGGCGTACTCGCCACTGGCACGCGGCGAGGTGTTCGACGTGCCGGAGATTCAGGCGGTCGCGGAGAAACACGGCGTCAGCGAGGCGCAGGTGTCGCTCGCGTGGCTCCGCGAGAAGGGTGTCACCGCCATCCCGAAAGCCACGAGCGAGGCCCATATCCGTGACAACTGGGCGTCGCGGTCGCTCGAACTCGACGACGAGGACGTGGCACGGATCGACGGAATCGACCGCCGCGAGCGCATGGTCGACCCGGACTTCGCCCCCTGGTAACTACGGTCGCTCGGCCGTTTCGGCATCGGTGTCCGTTTCCACGTCGATCTCCGCCTCCCGCCCGCCCTCGTCGGCGACTTTCGACGCGACCCGGACGCCAACCAGCGAGACGACGATGGCCGACACCACGAACAGGGCGAGCCGCTGGGTCGGCGAGACGGTGATCCCGAACAGCTCCAACTGCTGGAGGACATCCTCGCGTTCGAGGAAGTAGCCGGCGAACCCACGGACGACGAGGCCGAGGGCGATCACGCCGAACGGCAGGTTCAGATACGGCCGCGGGATGCGATCCTCCTCGATGAGTTCGTCGAGGAGGCGGCCGGCGCTCGCGGTGAGCGCCGCGAGCGCCAGCCAGGGGATGCTGCTGTAGAGGAACTGCGTCACCGGGACGACGACGACGCCGTCGTCGACGGGCGACACCGCAAGCGCCCCGAGGAACAGACCGACCAGTGCGAGCCCGCCGGCGACGGCGTAGGTGACGACCGACACCTGCCCCGAGTAGAGGGCGTCCTGGATCTGATCGGGCAGGCGGGAGAGGTGGGTGTCGATGGCGAGCCCCTTATACAGGACGGCGGCGCCGAGCAGCGAGGCCAGGCCGGCCAGCGCCACGCCGAGGGAGAACCGCACGAGCAACACCGGCAAGAGGAGCAGGCCGACTCCGAGCGGCACGAGCACGGTCGACCGGAGCTGTTCGTCGGCCAGGAACTGTTTGAGGAGGTAGTACGTCGACTCGATGTCGCGGGCCTGGCGGACGACCACCCGGTCGACGGAGTCGACGGGGAGGCGGCTCTCGATGATCGGCACCAGTCGCTCGTCGTCGGCGCTGTCCGTGACGACGATGGCCGAGTCGGGGGCGTATCGGTCGATGAGGTCGTCGACCTGTGCGGCGACGGAGCGGTCGGCGTTGACGGCGGAGTCGCCGGAGCCCGAGACGACGGCGACGACGGCCTCTTCGTCGTCGCTCCGCAGATCGCGTGTGACTCGCAGCGCCTCCAGCAGGCAGTTGACCGTCGAGTCCTCGGGATCGGCGAGACCCACCTCGGTCACCAGCGACCGCACTGCGTCCCACCCGTCCACCGGCATCGACACGCCGACCGTCCGGCCGATGTCGTCGGCACGATCGACACACAGGACGAGCGTGGTCACGGTCGTGAGAACTATCTACGGGGATAAATATCCCCCGCCGGCGGCGTTCGCAGTCGGGGAACACCCGCAGGCGTCTCGGCACCGGGTGCCCGGCTCAGAACCGGAGTCGGAAGCCGCGGTCGTCGTCGGTGAAGACGCTCGCAGCCCCGGCACCGAATGCGTAGGCGACGGTCGTCGCGCCGCCGCGAAGCCGTGCGGCTAGCCCTTGTTCCGGCGTGAACTCCCGAACCGACACCGCCGTATCGAGCAGGCTCTCGACATGCCCCTCGACGTCGTCGCGGTCGCCCAGGTCGTCGACCAGGCCGATGTCGTGGGCGTCCTCGCCGAGGTAGATCCGGGCTTCGGTGTCGCGAACGGCCTCGGGATCCATGTCCCGTCCCTCGGCGACCCGCTCGACGAAATCGTCGTAGAAGCCGTCGACGATGCCCTGGAGGTACTCACGTTCGTCCGGCGAGAGTTCCTTCAGTGGCATGCCGGCGTCTTTGTACTCGCCGGCGGCGAAGCGTTCGTAGGAGACGCCCAGATCCTCGGCCAACTCCGAGACGTTCACCCGAGAGCCGATGACGCCGATGCTCCCGACGATGCTGGCACGTCGCGCCCAGAGTTCGTCACACCCGCTTGCGATCCAGTAGCCGCCGCTGGCACACACGTCTGTCGCGTAGGCGACCGTCGGTCCGTCGAACGCCGCCGCCGCGCGTCGAATGTCGTCGCTAGGCACCACTTCGCCCCCGGGCGTGTCGAGTTTCACCAGCAGGGCGTCGACGGCGTCGTCGTCGTCTGCCTGTTCGATCTGTTCGACGACGTCGTCGGCGGTGGTGCCGAGCGTCCCTGGGATCGGGCCCGGCGTCGTGCCGTCACGGGTTATCGGCCCCGTGACGGCCACCTCCGCGACGTTGTAGTCGGGAAACACGGAGTCAGCGAGATCGCCCGCGGCGCGGGTTCCGAGGATGACGACGCCCACGGTCACCAGCACACCGAACAGATCGACGAGCGACTCGGGGACGACCACGAAGACGACGATACCGAGGACGGCCGCGACGAACCCGCCGCCGAGAACGATCACCAGACGGCCGATGTCGTCGCTGTCACTCACGCTGTCTCACCATACGCGGTGCTGGGGGACGGATCGGTATAAAAACACGTACGTCAGCGCGCCGGAATTAGAGCAGCCCCGTCTTCTGGAGCTTCATCAGATCCTCGGTGTCGAGGGTTTCGCCTTCCTTGAACTTCTGATAGATTTCCTCGGCCTCTTCCTTGGCGGCCTCGCGCTCGGCCTGGCGCTCGTCCTGCTGTTCCTGTTCCTCTTCCTTGTCGAGTTCGCGCAGGCGCTTCTGGACGCGGACGAAGTCCTCGTGGTGCCGGTCGGCGGCTTCCTGGGCCTCGACGAAGAGTTCGTGCATCTCGTCGGCCTTGTCACGGATCTCGTCGGCCTCGCGGTAGGCCTCGATCATCTGGTTGTGGTGTTCCTGGGCCTTGTCCGCGAGTTCCGTCACCTTCTGGTGGTGCTGGGACGCCTCGGATCGAACCTCTTCGGCCTCCTCGACGAGTTCGTCGAGTTCGCTCGCGTCGTCGAGTTTCTCCTTGCGCTGCTGGTACTCCTCGCGTTTCTCCTCGATCTTCTCGATGAGTTCGCGCTCGTCCTCGGCGCTCAGGACTTCGGTCTGCTGGCGAAATTCGAGCTGTTCGATCTCCTCTTCGAGCTCTTCGAGATCCTTGCCGTCGCCGAGTTCGAGGTCTTGTTTCATCTCCTCGACCTCGTCGAAGAGCTCGTTGGCCTTCGCGTTGAGCTCGTTGCGCTTCTCCTTGTGCTCCTGGACTTTCTCGTTGAGCTCGTCGCGTTTCTCGCGGTGTTCCTGGGCCTCGTCGACCTTCTCCCGCGTCTTCGCGTTCAGGTCGTCACGTTTGGAGGCCCGCTCCGAGGCCATCTGATTGAGTTCGTTTCGTCGATCCCGGAGCTGTCCGGCGAGTTTGATGAGCTGTCCCTTCGAGTCGTTTTCGAGCTGGTCGTCGGTGAGTTCGACGTTGTCCTCCCCTTTGAGCGCGGAGACGTCGAATTCGTCGAGTACTTCTTCTGTTGTTACCATTGTTGAAACCTCGATACCACCGCTCCGAGCGTAGTGGCGGCTATGCGGAGTGCGACCGGCCGTGAATAAGAATTCCCGATCATTCTGCGTGCGATGCCGCCAAGCGCCGGAGGCGCGTTGGTACTACTACGTACAGCCGACATAAACATAAATACTTCGGTGGTCGAACCTCTGCGAAACGGTACCAAACCACTGGATATCGGGCGTGTTAACCGTTCCCAACACCCAGGAGGCAGTGTATAAATGAACGGGGTCGCGGAATCAGTTTCAGTTTCACTGCGGGGACGGCTCGGATTCATGTCGGTCGAACGACCATGGGGTAGTATGCTCGAAAACCTCTCCAGCACGTGCGAGGCGGCCGGCTGTGACCGCGCCCTCGACGACGATGCACTCATGCTGACGATGCGCACCGAGGCGGGCGAGCGGCGGGCCTACGAGTGTGTCTGTGGTGCGGTGACGGTGACCGTCGTCCAGCGTGACGATGCGTGATCCGCCGGCGTCGGGACGCGACGCGGAACCGGCACCGCTATGGGTACCGACCGGCGACCGCAGGTATGCGCGAAGTCATTCACGCGCACGGCCACGAGAACGTCTCCGCGACCCACGGGAGTACGTTCGAGGTGACGACCGACGACTGGTTGACGCCGGCTGGTGACTGCATTCTCGGCATCGAGGCCGACTGCGCGCCCGCCGACTTCGACGACGACTTCCTCGCCGCCTGTCGCGACCCCGACGCGACGATCACCGTCACGCTCGACGCCGACGGCGAACGCGAACGCGTGCAGGCTCGCGGCCACCCCGAACTCACCTTCGAGAGCGAGCGAAGCGCCGTCGTCCGAACGAGCACCTACGTCGACGACCGCACCGTCGCCGTCGCCGCCGACGCCGCGGCAGACGCCCTCGACCGGCAGTTCGTCGCCGAACTCGTCACCGGCGGCGACCTGACTGTCACGCTGTCCGTCGAGTGACGCCGTGCTTTTGCCGGTCGCCGACCAACGGCGAGCCATGTCGGACGAACCCGCGGAGAACGTCAGCGGCGGCGCCGACGGCGGCGGCGTCGAGGCCCGCTTTGCGACCGGCGACCCCGAGACGCGGGCGGAGGCCGTCGTCGACGCCCTCGGCGACATCTACTGGCGGAAGGCGTACGGGGGGCGTGACGCCTTCCCCTGTCTCGTGCGCACGATTCTGAGCCAGAACACGAGCGACGTGGCGAGCCAACCGGCGTTCGACGCCCTCCTCGACCGGTACGACGGCGACGGTGACCTCGCGGCGACGCTCGCGAACGCCGACCGCGAGACGCTGGCCGACACCATCGCGTCTGCCGGACTCTACAACCAGAAGTCGCGGGTGATCGTCGAGGCCGCTCGGGAAATCGTCGCCGAGT
>JBDGTP010000044.1:0-29645 GCA_042216725.1 Haloplanus sp. | reverse complement strand
ACACCGAGGAGATCATCGTCGTCAACCACACCGACTGCGGGATGATGAGCGCCCCGGACGACGCCGTCGTCGAAGGGCTCGAAGCCGCCGCCGGCGGTAACCTCGACGACGTGGCGCTCGACCCCACCCTGCCGGAACTCTCCATCGGCGACGCCTCGATTGCCGACTGGGTGCGCATGACCGACGACATCGACGAGGCCTGTGCCACCCAGGTGCGGTGCCTCGACGAACATCCCCTGATCGACGCGACGGTTCATGGCTACGTTTACGAGGTCGAGAGCGGCGACCTCCGGTATCCCGGCGGGCGGATCGCCGAGGAGATCAGCACGCGGATCGAGTAGGTCGCTCACGGCCTACCAGCGACCGTCGAACGGACGCCGGCCACGGCGGGAGCGGGTGACCCGCCATCTCGCCGGGAGCAGCGACTCCGACGGCGACACGTGGCACCTGATCGAGGAGCTGTCGGATAGAAAGGCACTTGACCCGCCGGAGCGCCCCCCGGAACATGGAGACGGACGCGGTCGTCCTCGACATCGACGGGGTGCTGGTCGACGTGGCGGACTCCTACCGCCGAGCCATCGTCGAGTCCGTCGACCGGGTGTACGGCCGCACGGTCGACGACGACGCGGTGCAGCAGTTCAAGAACGCCGGCGGCTTCAACAACGACTGGGAACTCACGTACGCGGCGGCGCTGTTCGTCCTCGCCCGCGACGCCGGCTACGACGCCGACGTGTCGGCGTTCACCGACGCCGTCGCCGCCGGCGGTGGGGGGCTCGACGCCGCAAAAGCGGTCGTGCACGACGCCCCCGTCGACGACGCGGCGGTGTTCGACCGCTGGGACACCGAGCGGTTGCGCGAGGTGTTTCAGGCGCTCTATCTCGGATCGGCGCTGTACCGCGACCTGGAGGGCGGCGAGCCACCGTTCGACGCACCGGGCTACATCCACGACGAACCCGTCCTCGCGGAGCGGTCGACGCTCGACTGGCTCACCGACCACTTCGGCGTCGGCGTGTTGACGGGGCGGCCCGCCGCCGAGGCCGATATCGCCCTCTCGCGGGTCGGCCTGTCGGTACCCGATCACTATCGGTTCACGATGGACGACTGGGAGGCGGGCAAACCCCACCCGCGGGCGCTGGTGACGCTGGCGGATCGACTGGACGCGACGCGCGTGGTCTTCGCGGGCGACACCCTCGACGACGTGCGGACGGCGACGAACGCCGCGGCGGCCGACGCCGACCGGTCGTACTACGGTGTGGGGGTGCTCACCGGCGGTCTGACCGGCGACGACGGACGGCGGGCGTTCCACGACGTCGGCGCCGCCGCGGTGGTCGACGACGTGAACGACCTCCGCGACCTGCTGGAGTGATACGGATTATTATAACTGTTTACCGGTGGGTCGCCGAGACAGTCCGGCGACACACCGGTAATGACTTACGATAAACCGTATGAGGCGGGTCTTCCCGTCCACCCGACTCCGCGTTCTCGCGCCCCGTCTCGCGGTCGCTCTGGTCGTCGCCTCCCTGCTGTCGTGATCGGGGCACACCGGCCGTGATTTCCGGTCGCGCAAGGCTTACTTCCCGCCGGGCCACAGTCGGAGCATGCGAATCGCACTACTCGGCGGTACTGGCGACATCGGCGAGGGTCTCGCCCTCCGGTGGGCCTTCGACACCGACCACGAGGTCGTGATCGGGTCACGAGACCCCGACCGCGCCCGGACGAAAGCCGAGGAGTACGAGACCGAACTGGCGAGTCGGGGCGTCGACCGAAAGATCAACGGCTTCGAGAACGCGATGGCGGCCGACCGCGCGCAGGTGGTCGTGGTAGCCGTCCCCGCCTACCACGTCAGTGGCACTATCGAGGCGGTCGGCGACACCCTCGACGACGGCGACGTACTCGTTACGCCCGCGACGGGGATGCAACGAGACGACGAGGGCTTTCACTATCACCGCCCCGGTGCCGGGAGCGTGACGCAACTGGCCGTCGACGCCGCGCCCGACGACGTGTCGGTCGTCGGCGCGTTCCACAACCTCGCGGCCGGGCGCCTCGCCGACCTGGACGCCGAACTCGGGATCGACACCTTGCTCGTCGCCGACGACCCGGACGCCAAGGAGACGGTGCGCCTCCTCGCCGACGGCATCGAGGGACTCCGCCCTCTCGACGCGGGCGGCCTCGCCAATGCCCCGGAAATCGAGGCGCTGACGCCCCTGCTGATCAACGTCGCGATGCACAACGAGGGCCTCCACGACCTCGGGGTGCGGTTCGACTAGAAGCGGTCTTCGAGTTCTTCGCGCAGGTCGTCGACTGTCAGATCGTTCATCGCGAGCAAGACGAGCAGGTGATAGACGAGGTCGGCCGACTCCGCGAGCAGTTCCGCCTGGTCGTCGTCTTTGGCCGCGAGCACCACCTCGGTCGCCTCCTCGCCGATCTTCTCCAGCGCCGCGTTCTCGCCTTTCTCGTGGGTGAACAGCGAGGCGGTGTAGGAGTCTTCGGGGAGTCGGTCGCGTCGCTCCTCGATGGTGGCAAAGAGCGCGTCGAGGACGGGGTCGGGGTCGTCGGTCACGCGTCGATCACCGGCCGCGGGACGGCGAGAGGGGTCATGGTCGTCCGGACGCCCGGCGGGGGCAAGGGCCTGTCGCTACGCCTCGACGGGGAGGTGGTCGAACAGCGCGAGACGATGGATCCGGTCGTCATCGGTGAGTTCGGGGTGGAACGCGGTGGCGACGACGGGGCCGTCCCGCACCGCCACGGGGCGACCGTCCCACGTCGCCAACACGGTCACGTCGGCACCGATCTCGTCGACGGCGGGCGCGCGGATGAACACCGCGTGAAACGGGTCGTCGAGGCCGGCCACGTCGAGTGCCGCCTCGAAACTGTCGACCTGTCGGCCGAAGGCGTTGCGGTCGACGCTCACGTCGAGAATGCCGAGCGTCTCGACGCGGTCGTCGTTGGCGTCGCGCGAGGCGACGATGAGGCCGGCGCAGGTGGCGAGGATCGGTTTCCCCGCCGCGGCGTGGGCGCGAATCTCCCCGTCGATCCCCTCGGTTCCCAGCAGGCGGGAGATGGTCGTCGATTCGCCGCCGGGAAGCGCGAGTGCGTCGCAGTCGGGGACGATCCCCGACTCCCGGATCTCGACGACGTCAACCGCGATTCCGGCTGGGGACGCCCGCCGGATCGCGGCGGCGTGTTCACTCACGTTGCCCTGAACGGCAATCACGCCGACACGGAGTTCGGCCGTCACAGCGAGACGAGGTTCAGCACCTGAACGAGGACGCCGAAGAGCACGCCGAACGCGACGACGGTTCGGGGATCGATCCGGATAGCGTTGCGGTCTTCCGCGTCGAAGTAGCGGACGAGGCCCGCACTCGACATCAGGCCACCGCCGCCCTGACTTCCACTCATACGCGAAGGATCGGCGCTTCGGTCGCGTAAACGTTTCGCTCGGTCGCCGCTTGGCAAACGCTTATGCGCGCCGATCCGGAACGCGATGACGGATCAATGACCGTTCGACTGCTCGACTTCTACGCCGACTGGTGTGGACCGTGTGACGCCCAAGACCCGATCCTGGAGGAACTGGAAGCCGACTACGGCAACGTCGAGTTCGAGAAGATCGACGTCGACGACAATCAGGATATCGCCAACGAGTACCAGGTGCAGTCCCTTCCGACGGTCGTCGTCGAGAACGACGACGGCATCGTCGACCGGTTCGTCGGCGTCACACAGCGGCCGGATATCGAAGCCGCCCTCGAACGGGCCGGCGTCTGATCGGCCGCCCCCATCCTCCGCCCCGCCGTATCCACCACCCGCCAGCGTCCCGCTTCCCGATCCGCTCCGACGGCGACACCCCACGAACGACTACCGAATAGAACTATACGGCGTATTGTGACCCCATACCGGGGATAGTTGCTCATATAGGCGACGTATTTTCGTTTCCCCTCCGGTTTTGGTCGGGCGTGGGAGACACTCCCAGGCACTCGTCGGTGGCACCCCCCACCGAATACGCACGCTCCCGGTTCCTGTGTGCCAACTGCGGGGAACGCACCCCGAGGGGACGACGCCGGACGGTCGTAGTGCGTACGCTGTCGGGGAACCTGACGGGCGTCCCGGGACGCTCCCCGCCGGCGAATCCCCACCGTTATGACGGTCGAACCCCAACCAGGGTTTAAATGGGGATTCTCGAAGACAAGTCCCGGGCGCGGCTGTTTTACAAGTACCTCTCGAAGGTGTACGACCGGGTCAACCCGTTCATCTGGAACGAGGAGATGCGCGCCGAGGCGCTCGAACTCCTCGATCTTGCCCCCGACGACCGGGTGCTCGACGTCGGGTGTGGCACCGGCTTCGGCACCGAGGGTCTCCTCCAGTACACCGACGACGTGCACGGCCTCGACCAGAGCATCCACCAGATGGAGAAGGCGTTCGAGAAGTTCGGCCGAACGGATCGGGTGAACTTCTACCGTGGCGACGCCGAACGCCTCCCGTTCGCCGCCGATAGCTTCGACGCGGTCTGGTCGTCGGGATCGATCGAGTACTGGCCCAACCCGGTCGACGCCCTCGCCGAGTTCCGGCGCGTCGTCGAACCCGGTGGGAAGGTACTCGTCGTCGGGCCGAACTATCCGAGCAGTTCGGTGTTCCAGCGGATCGCCGATGCGATCATGCTCTTTTACGACGAGGACGAGGCGGATCGCATGTTCGCCGACGCCGGCTTCGACGACGTCCAGCACGTGACGATGGGGCCGGCGTACAACCCAGACATCGCCATCACGACGCTCGCGTGCGTTCCCGAGTAGTCGCTCGCACCGTTCCCGTCAGGCAGTCGCCGAGAGCGTCGCGAGTCGTCGCCCACGCCGTTCCCGTCAGGCAGTCGCCGAGAGCGTCGCGAGTCGTCGCCCACGATACCGGAGCGTCACGGTCACGCGGGCGCCAGCCCGGAGCGTCGGGTGGTTCGTGGACGCAACACGGAACGACGCCTGCTCCCCCGGCGTCCAGCGCGGGTCGGCGGCGGCGTTGAACGGCCCGCTCGGGCCGGGGCGAAACCCCCGAGCGGAGAAAAACGGCACCGGCGGCTGGTGGGCGAGGGGTGCGCCGTCGACGCGGACGGTCAAGTCGAGGTGACGCACGTCGACCGCCTCCCCCGCGCGGTGCGTGAGGACGACCCGATGTCCGTCGACCGTGAGTGTCGGGGCGGCGACAGACGGCGTCGCGGGAAGCGTCCCGAGGGCGACGCCGACGACGGCGGTGCCGAGGACGACGGCGAGTATCAGTCCGACCGGGGTGCCGGCACGCGCGGCCATGGGATCGGTGGCCCCGTCATCCGTAATAAACGTCGGCGACGGCCGATGCCGTCGGCGTGGGCGTCGCCGTCGGCGTGGGCGTCGCCGTCGTGTTCCCGCCGCTGGTGTCGTCGTTCTGGGCACCCATTGCCACCCGTGGCGGCGTGCCCGGATCGACGATGGCGTCGAGTTCGCCGCCGCGGCCGTCGACGGTGACGGTGAAGCGACCGTTCGGCGAGAGCGTCCAGAAGACGCCGTCGTTGCCGGTCGCTCCGATTCGGGTCGGGCCGCCGGGCCCCGCTGTAAGCGAGACGCGCGCGTCGACGGGGTCGCCGGTCTCCGCGTCGACGACGCGGATCTGTACCGGTCCGCCGGGGTAGGTGTGATTCACGACGAGGTGGAGTCCGTTGCCCGTTCGCTCCACCCGCTCGTCGGTGACGACGGATTCCAGCGGGCGACGCTGGTGTTCGGCGTACACGATACGGGCGTCGGTGTCGACGAAGGCGGTCAGGTCGCCGCGGCTGTGGGCGATCCGGACGGGATAGGTCTCGCCGCCGCCGAACACCTGCGTCTGTTCGCGCGTCGTGTTCCAGATGACCGGATAGCTCGTCGCGACGATGTCGAGCGCGACTTCGAGTTCGATGGCAGCGCCGTCACCGTTCCGGAGGTCACCACGGTACGACTCCCGGAGATACGTATCGCCGACGACGGTCGTGACGGTGACGCTCTCGGATCCGGTCGCGACGTAGAATCGCGTGGGGTCGGCCTCACCCCGGAGGACGGCCCGTGCGTGAGCGCGAACCGGCCCGTTGAACGCCGAGAGACGGTTGCCGATCGACGCCAGTCGTCCCCGATCGATGTCGAACCCGGGCGTGTCAGCCGCTAGCTGTTCGAGACGAGTGCGGCGCGTGCTGAGTTCCTCCGCGACGATACTGATCCGAACGAGCGCGACGAGCAGGTCGCGCGAGGAGCGGTCGCCACGACTGTACGCGTCGATGACGGCCGTCTGCCGCCGGTCGAGTTTTTCCACTCGCGTTTCGAGGTTTCGGAGCGCCGTCCGGAGGCGTTCGCGTCGCTCCTCGTTCGTCTCGGCAGCCTCGATGCGTTCGACCATCGCGAGCGTTCGGAGGCGTTCAGTGGTCGCGTTCGTTGCGAGGTCGACCGCGGGACCGAGGTCGACGTAGTGTGTCTGCACGTCCGACCGGGTTATTGTCGTCGTCGGCACGTCGAGGACGGTGATCTGCTGGAGGGGTGTTCGGTTGCTCTTGGTCTGTGTGACCGGGGTGTCGGCGTCGACGGCGGCCGGGTCACGCTCGGGGGGCGTCGACCCGGCGAGGCCGCTCATTGTCCCGACCGTGGCGGAGCAGACGAGGAGGGCTGCCAGGAGGACGGGGAGGGCTCTCATCGCCCGACGGTACATCCGCCTGCTACTAAAACCCCGCCTTCCGTCTCACGTCTGACGCCCGCTATCTCCCCGACAGGGCCTCTGTGCCGATGGAAAGCGTTTTCCCGTCCCGTCGAAACCTACGAACTAATGCGGATCGCCGCGCCCCTCCTCGCCCTCCTGGTCTTCCTCGCCGGGACGTCCCCTGCGGTGGCGCTCGCCGAGCCCGCCCCCTCCCCCACTGCCGACGCCGGTGTCGATCCCTCGGCGATGTCCCCCGCCGCCCGTCCCGTACTCGTCGGGCCGTCCGTCGCTCGCATCGACACCCCCGCAGTCACCGAGTTCTACGTCGCCCCCGACCCCGGCGGCAGCGCCCGGTGGATCGTTTCGATCCGGTACAACCTCACGACCGAGGCCGACCGTGCCGCGTTCGACCGCTACGGGCGGGCGTTCGAGGCGGGTGATGCCGCCGTCGGCCTCGACGCCGGCTTCTTTCGGACGCTCGCGGCCGAGGCGAGCCGAGCCACGGGTCGACAGATGGCGATTCGGAACCTCAGCCGGAACGCCACGATCCACAACGAAACCGGCGTCCTCCGCCTCTCGTTCACGTGGACGAACTTCGTGACCGATACCGACGCCGGGTTCGTCGTCGAGGACGCGGTGTTGATGCCCGGGAACCGCACCTGGCTCTCCTCTATCGGCCCGTCCCAGCGGCTAATCGTCGACACGCCGCCCGGCTACCAGGTGACGGACACCCGGTTCGGCCTCAACAACGGTTCGGTGGTCGTCGACGGCCCGCACACGTTCCGGAAGCCGCTCTCCATCTCGTATCAGCAGACGGCGACGGAGGAGCCGAGCCCCGACTCCGGCCTCCCCTGGGCGCTGATCGGCGGCGTCCTGCTCGGGGGGCTGGCGCTCCTCGGCGCCTTCCTGTACGTTCGTCGGCGGGGCGCCGGGGCCGGGGAACCGACGCCCGACACCGGAGGCGAGGCCGGAGCCGAGAGTGCCGAACCTGCCCCCGACGAGGCGACCGAGGCCGAGCAGGCTCCGGAGGCCGGCGAACGCCCCGATGAGACGACCGAGGGGGCGGCCGCACCGGACACTGGCGAGGGGGGCGACGAGACGGATGTCGACCCCGCTCTGCTCTCGGACGAGGAACGGGTCGAGTATCTCTTGGATCAGAACGGCGGCCGGATGAAGCAGGCGCGGATCGTCCGGGAGACGGGGTGGTCGGACGCCAAGGTGTCCCAGTTGCTCTCGACGATGGCCGACGAGGGACGGATCGAGAAGCTCCGACTCGGCCGCGAGAACCTCATCTCGCTGCCGGACGAGGAGCCGTAGCGGCTTCGGAAAACGTTTACTCCCCACCGGGGAAAGGAGACGACTATGAAGGTTCTCGTGACCGTCAAGGAGGTCGCCGAAGTCGCCGACGACTTCGAGATCGAGGGGCTGACCATCCCCGAGAAGTACCTCGAATACGACCTCAACGAATGGGACGACTACGCCGTCGAGGCCGCGGTTCGGATCGCGGAGGAACGCGACGGCGTGGAGGTCGTGGCCGTCACTATCGGCCCGGAGCGGAGCGAGGAGACGATCCGGATGGCGCTGGCCAAAGGCGTCGACCGCGCGATCCGCGTCTGGGACGACACGCTCGCGGAGGCGGGGCTGCTCGATCCGACGGCCACCGCCCGTATTCTGGCGGCCGTCGCCGAACGCGAGGAGCCGGATCTCGTGTTATCGGGCGTGCAGGCGGCCGACGACGGGTTCGGCGCGACGGGCGTCGCCCTCGCCGAACACCTCGATTTCGGGTGGGCGGCGGTCGTCAACAACCTCGTCGTCGACGGCGACGTCGTGGGCGAGGCGTCGGTGCGTCGCGAACTCGAAGGTGGCGTCGAGGAACTCACGACCGTCGACCTGCCGGCCGTCCTCACGATCCAGACCGGGATCAACGACCCGCGCTACGCTAGCCTGCGCGGGATTCGGCAGGCCCAGCGCAAGGAACTCGACGTACGGACGCTCGCCGACCTCGACCTCGATCCGTCCGTCGCCGACGCCGACCTGACGCTGGCCACGATGGCGAAACCCGAGAGCGAGTCGGAGGCGACTCTCTTCGAAGGTGATCCGTCGGAGACCGCCGCCGACCTGGAGACCGTTCTGCGGGATGCGGGGGTGGGCGCCGAATGAGCGACGACGTACTCGCCGTCGCCGAACACCGTCGGGGGGAACTCCGGCCGGTGAGCTACGAACTCATCACCGCCGGCCGGGAACTGGCCGACGCGACGGGTGGCGACCTGCACGTCGCGGTGATCGGCGGCGACGTGGACGCGTTCGCCGACCGTCTCAGCCGCACGGGCGTCGACGCCGTCCACACCGTCGACGAGGGCGAGGAGTTCAACCACGACGTGTACGCCGCGGCGACGACGGCGCTGGCCGAGACGCTCGATCCCGCCGCAGTCGTGATGCCCAACAGCGTGAACGGCCTCGACTACGCCCCCGCGGTCGCGACTCGCCTGTCGGTGCCGCTCGTCACCGACGCGGTCGGCCTGGCGGCCGACGACGGCCTCACCCTCACCCGCGAGATGTACGGTTCGAAAGTCGAGACGGCGGTCGACGTACCGCGGCCGGTGGCGCTGACGATCCGGGGCGGCGAGTGGCCCGCGGCCGAGGAGCCCGGCGACGCCGACGTTACCCCCTTCGAGGTCGATATCGACCCGGACGCGATCCGCTCGACGGTTCGGGGCTACGAGGAGGTCGGCGCCGGCGACGTGGACATCAGCGAGGCGGAGTTCATCGTCTCGGTCGGCCGTGGGATCGAAGAAGAGGAGAACCTCGAACTGGTCGAGGAACTGGCCGACGCGCTGGACGCGACGCTCGCGGCCTCGCGGCCAATCGTCGACAACGGCTGGCTGCCCAAGAACCGGCAGGTCGGGCAGTCGGGGAAAGTCGTGACGCCCCAGGTCTACCTCGCGCTCGGCATCTCGGGGGCGGTACAGCACGTCGCGGGCATGAAAGGCGCCGACACGATCATCGCGGTCAACACCGACCCCGACGCGCCCATCTTCGACATCGCGGACTACGGTATCGTCGACGACCTGTTTGAGGTCGTTCCCGAACTGATCGAGCGATTCGAGTAGCGGAATAGCGTCACGTACTTGCCGCGCCCGCCCGTTCCCCCGGGCGATGGAGTATCTGGATCGCCGCGTCGGACTGGTGAACGACCGGCTGGAGTCGCTCATCGAGTCCGTCGAACCGCCGGAACTCGCGGCGGAACTCGAACACGTCGCGCTCGCGGGCGGCAAGCGCGTGCGCCCCGCGGTGACGGTGCTCACCTGCGAGGCGGTCGGCGGGATACCGGTCGACGCCGTCGACTTCGCTGTCGGGATCGAACTCGTCCACAACGCCTCGCTGGTGATCGACGACATCATCGACCGCTCGGAGGTGCGCCGCGGCACGCCGAGCGCGTGGGCGGCGTTCGGCCACGGCCCGGCGATCATCGCCAGCGACGGTCTCCTGGGCGAGGCGTTCGCCCTCTTTTCCGAGAACGAGCGCGCGATGCGAATCGTCGCCGAGGCGATGGTCGAACTCGGCGAGGGCGAGGCGACGGAACTGGTCGCTCGCCCCGAGTCGGAGGCGGAGTATATGGAACTCGCGCGGCGGAAGACCGGCGTTCTCTTCCGGGCGGCGGCGGAACTCGGCGCGGTCGCGGGCGGCGCCGACGCCTTCACGGTCGAGGCGCTCGGCGACTACGCCGAGCGCGTGGGCGTCGCTTTCCAGATCCGTGACGACGTACTCGACGCGACGGCCGACGCGGCCGACCTCGGCAAGCCGACGGGCCAGGACGCCGAGATGGAGCGTCCGTCGCTGGTGCAGGTGACCGACCTCTCGCCCGACGCGGCCAACGAGCGCGCACGTCGGGAGTCGGATCGGGCGCTCGCGGCCCTCTCGTCGGCCGAGACGGACGATGTCGACGCCGTGGAGTATCTCCAGGATCTCGCGGAGTTCGTCGTCGTCCGGGAGCGCTAGGCGGGATCGACACCCGTCGGATAGCGCGACTCCGCGATGGCAAAGGTGAGCGTGCTGAGCACACCCAGGAGCGTCCCGACCGTCAGCGCCACGGCGAGATCGGTGAGGGTGAAGGCCGTCACGCCCGGAACGGGTGGGAGCAGGAAGCCCGATACCGCATAGAGGACGACTGCGATGGCGGCGACGTAGAAGGGGGCGTTCAGGTAGCGCCATTTGAAGCGGTCGGCGAGGTACTCGTCGGTCACCTGCCCCAGACTGCTGGTGATGCCCGCGGCGGCGAACCACCGGATCGCGCCGTTGACGAGCGCCGCCAGCACCGTTACTGCCGACGGGGAGTCGGGGACGCCGGACTCGACCGTCCGCAGGGTTTCGACGCCTTCGGCGCCGCCGACGATCAACAGCGCCGCCGCGACGACGTAGGTGATGATGGTCACCCGGCCGGCATAGAGCACGTTCCGGATGCGGTTGGCGACTTCGTCGACCGTCGATTCGAGGCCGAGCCCCCGGAACAGCGTATAGAGGCCGAGCAGCGCCGAGATGAGGCCGATCACTGCCGCACCCGGCACGTCGAAGAACGTCGCGACGGTGACGAAGGGGTAGATCAACAGGAGGATACCGAGCGGCACCAACAGCGTCCCGCGGGTTTCGGGGTCGTCGAGTACCTGCTTCATCGTGTAGTACATGGACTCCAGGTTCTGCGCCTGGCGGACGACCACCCGCCGGACGCTGTCGACGGGCACTCGCGACCGGATGACCGGGAGCACCGACTCGTCCTGTGCGCCGTCGGTGATGACGATGGCCCGCACGGATTCCCCGGTCGAGAGGCCCGCCAGGACGGTGTCGATCTCTTCCCCGACTGCGCGCGTGGCTCGCACCTCGCCCCCCGGTTCGCCGGTGACGGCGGCCACTTCCACTTCTTCGGACTCCTCGGCGCGGAGGTCGTCGAGTACGTGCAGTCCCTGGAACATGACGTTCACGTCGGAGTCTTCGGGGTCGGCCGTGGCGAGGGCAACGGCGGCGTCCCTGACGGCGTCTCGGCCGACGACCGGCGTCGAGAGGCCGGTCTTGCGGCCGAGATCGTCGTCCAGGTCGACACAGAGCACCAGGAGCACGGCCGCCGATACGCCGGCCGGATATTTCTGTTTTCGGGAGCGTGATCGACTCCACGAAAGAGTTAACACGGAAACACGACAAGTGGTAACGTATGTCAATCACGCACCGGCCGGGATCGACGCCGTTCGACCGGCTTCGCTCTCATTACGAGGAGTCACGCGCCGCGTGTCCATCCTGCGGGCACGAGGACACGGACGGCGAGTGGCGCGTCACCACTGCGGGCCTGCGGGTGGAGTACCGCCACCAGTGTCCGAGTTGTGGCGCGGTCGACCGCCGCGAACTCGTCCTGTCGGGCCGCCCGTAGTCACCCCGTCAGGAAGAAGATCAGGACGCTGACCGCCATCGCCGCCAGGATGACGGCGCCAGCGAGCGCCCCGCCCATCGCGACGACTGCGTTGGCGTGACTCGCCAGCGTCTCGGTGCGGTCGTTGCCGAACACCGTCACCGTCGCGCGCTCCGTCGCGAGTCCCGCCGACACCGGTTCGAGGTCGTCGACCGCCTCGTCGACCAGGCGCTCGATCAGGGCGACGAACGCGTCGTGGTCGAGGGCTGCGCCGACCTGGTTGTCCGCCTCGACGGTGTTGACGATGTGTGTGTCGGTCGTCATCACCTCGGCCACGTCGATGGGGCCACACGCGGTCACCGCGTCGACGACGCGTCCCCGGAGGCCGGGCACCATGTTGTTGCCGTCGACGAGGACGTACGCCGTGTGCTGGTCGTCGACTTCGACGACGGACACCCGGACGCCGAGCGGCCCGATACCGTCGATTGCATCCCACTCCGTCGGCTCCCAGGCGACGCCGAGGCGGATCGATCCCCGCGGGGCCTCGCTCAGCCGCTGACCCGTTCGTTCCGCGGCGGTGATCATGTCGAACGCCCGCTGGCTCCCGGGGGTGACGTGGCCCAGATCCTCGCCCTGGAGGCCGTTGTTGGAGTTGTGGGCGTCGATCAGGAGGACGTCGTCGAGGCCGGTGGTTCGGGCCTCGGCGGCCGCCGAGAGGCCGACGCCGTACTCCACGTCGTCAGCGAATCCGGGGGCGTACGTCGCCACCAGGAGGGCGTCGTCGCCGAAGGCCTGGCCGAGGATCGACGCCTCGCCCGACCGCATGCGGACGCTCCGCGTCGCCTCCTCGGTGTAGGTGAGGCGGTCTCCCGCCGCGTCGATAGCGTCGAGGATCGAGTCCACCTCGCGCTCGGTCACGAGGTTGAAGTCGTGGCCGGCGGTGGCGTGGGGCGGAAAGACCAGCCCCTCTGTGTGTTGGGCCACGCGAACGGGGAAGTTTCCGCCGCCGATTTCGCCCATCGGCCCGGGGTGGATCATCGGCAGAACGAACCGCGCCTTCTGTGATCCGTCCGGGCGCTGGAAGGACAGCACCGTCACGGGGACGATGGCCTCCTCGCCGAGTGTCTCGAAGAAGTCTTCGAGTTCGCGCGACCCCTCCGCGACGTGGCCGACGAACCCGCGGATGAAATCCAGCACGGAGACGCCGAGACTCCGCTGCCAGGGGCGGTCGATGACCCGGACGAACGCGTAGACCGCACCGGCGTAGACGACACACGTGACCGCGAGGAGTTGGAAGTGGTTGGCGTCGATAATCCAGAGTTCCGGCGGGGCCTCGGAGGCCCGCGAGAGATACGGCATCAGATAGGCGTCGATGAGCGGACCGCCGAGTTCCAGAAATCGGACGGTGCCGCTGTAGATAAAGAGGAAGACGGCCGAGACGACGGTCTGGAGGCTGGCGGGTACCGCGGCGATCAACAGCGACGACTGCGACACCGCCATGACGACCAGCAGGCGGAAGGCGAAGA
Source organism: Haloplanus sp. (assembly GCA_042216725.1). Taxonomy (GTDB): domain Archaea; phylum Halobacteriota; class Halobacteria; order Halobacteriales; family Haloferacaceae; genus Haloplanus. Next base: position 16,049 of record JBDGTP010000044.1, on the reverse strand, counting down.
TGGAGGCGAGCGCGACCACGAGGGCGTCGTAGACGAAGGTCTGGCCGAGCGGCGTGAGCACCGACACGATGCCCGCGGCGGTGACGATGGTGACGAGGATGAGTTCGCAGAGCAACGCCAGCAACGACGACCGGTTCGGGGTGAGTTTCCCGCCGACGAAGCGGTCGACGCCGGTCGTCCCCACCGACGCGATGACGGTCGGCAAGCCGATGAAGAAGATGCCTTGCCAGGCGTCCCGGCCCAGAATGAGCAGGTTCCGCCAGGTGGGAGAGTTGCCGCCGGAGTCGAAGGCGGCGACGCCAGCCATGGCTGCGATAGCCAGCGCGAACCCGAGGCTGGCGTACCAGCTTGGCGCGGTGAAGATGTACCGCGACAGCCCCGCGAGATCCGACTGCGTCGCCGTCATGGGTCGTCTCGACGAGACGGGGCGTCGTAAATCTCCCCCTTCATACTGGCAGTTGTCACTGTCTACCAGTGGTGACGTACACCTATCAGTCTCACCGACAGCACTCGATGAAGTTCTCGAACAGTTCGTCGCCCTCCGCCGTGTGGGCAACCTCGGGGTGCCACTGGACGCCGTACAGATCCCGCTCGGTGTCGCTCATCGCTTCGATGTCACAGACGTCGCTCGTCGCGGTGTGGACGAAGCCCGTCGGCAGTTCCGTCACTTCGTCGGCGTGGCTCGCCCACACCCGCGTCTCCGGGGCGAGCGTCCCCACGACCGGGTCGTCCGGGTCGACGATCCGCACGTCCACGTCGGCGTAACCACCGTAGTCGCCGGCGCCGACCGTGCCGTCGAGTTCCGTGGCCATGATCTGCATCCCGAGACAGATGCCGAGCACCGGCACGTCCATCTCGAGATACTCCCCACACCGTCCGATACGATCCATATCCGGGCCGCCGGAGAGGACGAGGCCGTCCACGTCGAGGTCGGCCGGCGGCGTAGTGTTGTCGACGATTTCGGTGTCCACGCCCGCGTCGCGGAGCGCCCGGCGCTCTAGGTGCGTGAACTGGCCGTGGTTGTCGACGACGACGATCCGAGTCATTACGCCGTCGTAGTCCGGTAGCGCGTAAAAGCGGATCGGAAGCAGTCAGTCGCGGTTCTCGCGCTCCGCCGCCGTCCGGAAGCCCAGTTCGTCCTGTTCCTTGCTTCGGCGCTCCTCGCGGGCCGCGAGCGCCTCCGTATCGGGGTTCACGTCGTCGTCGATCCGCGCCCGCCCGGCGTGTACCTTGGCGTGACACCAGCGACACAGCGCGACCGTAATCTCGTGGGCGGTTTCGCCCTCGCCGTCGCTCGACCCGTACGACAGGTGGTGTTCCTCCAGCAGCGGCCGGGTGTCGTCGTGAGCCATCCGTACCTCCGGTAGGCCACAGCGGCGACAGGTTCGCCCGTCGGTCGTCGAGCGATAGTGGGGGCAGTCAGCCCAGGTGGCGTCCTCGTCGGCGACGACACAGGCGTAGTCGTCGGCGCGGCGGGTGGCCGCGAAGCCGGGATCGTCACCCGCCCGTTCCAGCGCGTACCGACACCGGCCGTCCGAAGTCAGGTGGTCACACCGACCGGCGTGGGCGTAGGGGTCGTCCACCCCGACCGGCGTCCCCGTCGGCGTCCGCTCCATGAGCGACGCTGGGCGGGCGAGCGCCATGAATCCCTCGCCGTCGCGATCAGCGGTGGTTCCGGTCGTCGTCCGTGTCGCGCCGGGCGGCGCGTTCGGCCGCCTCCCGATCCATCACCTCGCGGTCGTCGTGTTCGGCGCGCACCAGCCAGTAGAGGACGAGCGGCGCCACGAGGCCGAGGAGAAGCACGACGACGATCAGACCGCCTGCGCCGGCCATCACCCGAGGAACACGTCGACGATGTCGCCCCCTCGCGATCCGGTGTCGCGGTAGAGTTCGGAGTAGCCGCAGTTGGTACACGATACCACCCGGAAGGAGTTGGTCTGGATGTCGAACATCTTGCTGAGGCCGCCGCCGGTCGTCGAAATCTTTCCCACATCCGTCTCGGTGTGGCCGCATTTGGGACAGCCGCGCTCGTCCGTGTCCATATCTCCGGGGTCGCCCCCCAAGCCCCAAAACCTCCCGGAGACTCAAATCCGCGTTTGTGGGAGGCACCCACACGCTTCAGGAACCGGTGGCGGCCAGCCGGTGTGACGGCGTCGCGGGTATCAGGAATACTGGTCGTAGATGTTCTCGGCCTCGGTGGCACGACTCGACGCCAGATCAAGCAGGTCGTCGACCACGTCCTCGAAGGCGTCGGCCCGCTCCGGGAGGTTGCTCGTCTGCTCGTCGAGCCGATCCGCCACGTCGCTCAGCACTTCGTAGGCCCGGTCGGCCGTATCGGCGGCCTCGCTGGTTCGGTCGTCGTCGATGTCGTTGCGGGCCTCGACGATCATCGCGATGCCGTTCCGGAGGTCTTTGGCGTCGTCGCTCAGCGAGGAGAGCACGTCCGACTCGTCGACGAGCTGTGTCACCTTCTGCTCGTACTCGTCCTTGCCGATAGCGTCGGTCGCCGACGCGCTGTCGACGTCCATGTTCTCCTGAATGGTGCTCGTCGGTTCGGACACCTCCTCGGCGGCCGTCTCGACGCGTTCGATGTCGGCCTCCGCCTTTTGGAGGTTGCGCTCGTCCATGTTGGTGTACGCCGACGTGAGGGCGTCGTGGCCGTCGATGAGCCAGGACTGGGCGTCGGTCGCGTGCGTCAGGAACTGCTGCATCCGATCCAGCGACTGGATCGTCGCCCGCTGTTCGTCGGTCGTCGCCTCCGTCTCGGCCGTGGCGAGTGCTCGCTGGACGCGGTCGAGGCGCAAGAGCACCTCGCGCGCCCGGAACGTCTCGGTGTCGGCCGCAACCGACAGGAGGTCGTCGGTGACGCCACCGGTGTAGACGTAGACGGCCTCGGTGAATCGATCCCGCGCGGTGTCGATCTGCTGGGCCGCCTCGGGCGACGCCTCCGGTTCGGGTGTGGCTGTCGCCGTCGGCGTGGCCGTCGGTTCGGGGGTGTCGGTCGGTTCGGGGGTGTCGGTCGCTGCCGAGGTCTCCGTGGCGGTCGGCTGGCTTCGCTGGCCACCGAAGCAACCGGCCACGAGAGGGGTCAGGGCGACGAGGTACGTCCGTCGATCCATACGTCAGCTACGGTCGCGGGATCAGTAAAACGTACCGATGCTGTCAGACGCTCGTGAGACGCGGACAGAGCGAAAACACGCCTTCTAGAGGCTCTGTGCGACGTGCGTCAGACACATATCAGATTTCGATGAAAAGATATAGGTCGCCGTCGCCGCACAGATGTTGACGATGACCCTCCAGGACACGTCCGCCGACCGCGGTATCGACGGCGTCGGCTCACGGGTGCTCGCGCTCGTGGCCGCACTGGTCGTCGTCGACGCCGCCTGGAACCTCCTGCTCAACACCCTCCTTGCCAGATCCGGGCTGGCGACGACCATGCAGGTCGCCTACGACGTGACGATCCCGCTCTCGGGCGTCGAAGCGGCCGTCGGCCTCGCCGTCGCGACTGTCGCCGGCGCCGCCGTCCTCGCGGCGCTGGTACGCGCGTTTGCCCCCGAGACCGACGCCCTCGGCGGCGGTGAGACGCTCGTCGAGACGCTACTGGCCTACGGTCGCGCCGTCGTGGTCGCGGTCGGCGGCGTCGTCGCCGCCGCCGTCGGCCTCGCTGTCTTCGTCGTTCCGGGTCTCGTCGTCCTCGTCCACCTGCCGCTGGTGTTCGTCGCCGTCGCGGCCGAGGGCGACTCGATCGGCCGCGCGACCGACCGGACGTGGTCGCGGATGCGCGGTAGCCGTGCTCGGGTCGCGGCCGTTGGCCTCGCCGTCGTCGCCATCCCTCTCGCCGTCGCCGTGATCGCGACGCTCACCGCTCTGCTTCCGCCGACCGCCGAACTCGCCGTTGGCGTCGTCGTCACGGCCGCCGCAGCCGCGGCCGGAATCGCCGCCTTCACTGCCATCGCCACCTCGCTCGACGAGGCATCGACCGGATCGTCGCGAACCGACCGCGTCAACACGACGGCCTCCTCCAGACAGCTCTGACGGCCAGGCTCTTGGTCTCCCGCCCCACAGGGTCTCGCATGGCACGGGTCGTCCACCGACGCGACCGGAACGGTGACCGGATTCTCGCGACCGACGCGGCCGTCGCCGACTCCTTGCTCGGCAAGGCCCGCGGGCTGATGTTCCGTCGCACGTTCCCCGGAGACGCCCTTGTCTTTCCTTTCGACGGCGATGGCGTTCGCACGCTCCACATGCTCTGTGTGCCGTTCGCTATCGATGCCATCTGGCTCCGCGAGGGCCGGGTCGAACACGTCGCCCGCCTGTCGGCGTGGACGGGCGTCGACCGTGCCCCCGCCGACACTGTGATCGAACTCCCGGCGGGCGCCGCCGACGGCGTCGGGGAAGGGGACGCCGTGCGGGTCGAGACTGCCGACCCGTGACCCCTACCGGGCGGAGATTTATGCCCTCCGGGCGCCGGGAGGGGATATGGAGATCCGTTCGAACGACGACGCGGAGACGGTCGAAGCGGTGTCGGACGTCCACCTCTCGCAACTGGCTGCCGGCGACCGAATGAGTGTCCAGGGCTACGTCATCGACGCGGGCGCGTCGGTTCCCGAGCACAGCCATCCACACGAACAGGCGGGCTTCGCCACGCGCGGCGAGGCGGTCTTTCTGATCGACGGCGAGGAACACGTCGTCTCGGCCGGTGACTCCTACGTCATCCCCGGCGACGAACCCCACCGGGTCGAGAACCGCGGTGACGAACCGTTCGAGGGCGTCGACATCTTTAGCCCGCCGCGCACCGATCCGGACTGGAAGGACTAACCTACCCCTCGCGCCGCAGACGCGTCACGACGAACGACTCGTCGAGTTCACCGAGGAACTCCCCGAGGCGCGGCCCCTCGGTGTCGTCGAAGAAGAGCCGGTAGCCCGCGGCGAAGAAGTCGCCCACTTCGATCCCGTGTTCCCGGGGAATTTCGTACATCTGCCCCTGAATCTCCTCGCCGTCGTGCCCCTCGGCGACGAAGTCGGCCAGGTCGTCCAGCGCCGCCGCCACGTCGTCGTCGAACTCGACATCGGGCAGGTCGGCCTGCAGGCGGTAGTTGTACGCGTTGTCCATGCGCTCGGCCCAGGTGCGGGCGCGTTCGACCCGCTCTAAGGCCGCTTCGATTGCCCACTCCGGCGTGTCGTCGTCGATGAAGCCCTGGTTGCGCGCCATCCGAATCCGGAGGTCACGGTCGTCGGTCATGCCCAGCACCGCCGCGAACGTGTAGGGCAGCCGAACCCGCTCCTCGCGCACCTCGTCGACCAGGAAGGGGTAGGCACGGTCGGCGAGCGGTTTCAGATCCGCGTCGTCAGCCTCGCCGAAGTAGACCCGCTCGAAGCGGTCGAACTCGTCGACCAGCAGGTCGATTCGCTCCATGTCGAAATCCTTGGCCCGCTTTGGGTTGCGCACGAAGAAGTACCGCAGGACTTCGGGTTCGAGGAGGGCGAGCACCTCGTCGACCGTGACGACGTTGCCCGCCGAGGAGGAGAGCGGTTCGCCGTTGAGCGTGAACCACTCGTAGGTCATCGGCACCGGTGGCTGGATATCGAGCACTCGCTCGGCGATTTCCGCCCCGCTCGGCCACGATCCCTCGGCGTGATCCTTCCCGAAGGGTTCGAAGTCCACGCCGAGCACTTTCCACTGTGCGGGCCACTCGAACCGCCAGGGGAGTTTGCCCTCCCGGAGCGTAGCGGTACCCTCGTGGCCACAGCCCTCGATGTGTTCGCCGCCGGCGTCGAGGCCGGAACACCGGTAGTCGACCGTCCCGGCGTCGAGGTCGACGCTCCGCACGTCCTGTGTGAGTCGGCCACACTCCGCACACTGGGGCATGAAGGGGACGTAGTCGGCGCCGACGCCGTCCTGGTAGTCGGCGAGTACGTCCCGGGCAAGGTCGCGTTTCTCCAGTACTTCGCGGGTAACCGCCTCGAACTCCCCGGACTCGTAGAGAGCGGTGTTCGACACCATCTCCACGTCGACGCCGACGGCGTCGGCGCTCCGAGCCAGCAGGTCGGTGAAGTGAGCGCCGTAGGAGTCGCTCTCGCCGAACGGGTCGGGGATGTCGGTGTACGGCTTCCCGAGGTTGCGCCCCAGGGCGCCCGCGTCCACGTCGCCGAGGCCGACGAGGTTCCAGTCCGAATCCGCGAGAGTGCGGGGGACGCTCCGCAGGGCGTCGCGGTCGTCGCTCGTGAACACCTGCCGAACCTCGTGACCGCGTTCCCGGAGGGCGGCCGCGACGAAGTAGCCACGCATGATCTCGTTGAAATGGCCGAGGTGGGGGACGCCAGAGGGCGACACCCCGCCCTTGATCACGATGGGGTCGTCGGGGTCACGGGCCTCCACCTCGTCGGCGATGTCGTCGGCCCAGAAGGCGTTGTGCCCGTCTCCGCTCATGGATTCCAGATCCCAGGATCGGCGACACAGCCCTCCGGCACCACGTCCGTACCGGTGTGTTCCCCCCGGAGAACGGCGCGTTCGATCCGCTCGGGGTCGGTGCCGTCGAGGACTATCGTCCGCATCGCGGAGCGTTCGATGAGTTTCGCCGCCAGCAGGTCGACCGGGGCGGAGGCGCCGGCGCCGCGACTCATCGGCGTGATCAGATCGACGAGTTCCGACCCCGTGAGTCGGCCGTACTGTTCGGCGCTGGGATCGTCCGACGGGTCGGCGCTGAACACGCCGTCGACGCTCGTCGCGTAGACGAGAAGGTCGGCGTCGACGTATTCGGCGAGCGCCGCCGCGACCGCATCGGTGGTCTGCCCGGGCATGACACCGCCCATTACGGGCACGTCGCCCCGGCGGAGCGCCTCACCGGCCTCCTCGTACTCGTGAGCCGGTGACGGGGCGGAGAGACCGTCCAGCGCCGCGATCAGCAGACGCGCGTTGATCCGTGTCACGTCGATCCCGACCTGATCCAACTCGACCTCGTTGGCGCCGAGGCGACGCGCCGCCCCGATGTAATCGCGGGCGACGCCGCCGCCCCCGACCACTACGCCGACCTCACAGTCCTCGTCGACGAGGTGTTCGACCGCCGCCGCGTGGCCTGCGACGCGGTCGGCGTCGAGGTCGGGCGCGAGGACGCTCCCGCCGATAGAGATCACGACTCGCATTAGCGTCGGGTAGCCCCGAAGCGGGCTTAAGGGTTGTCAAGCCGCCAGGTGTGCGTCACTCGTCCGCGTGGGCTGCTCTCCCACCCCGCCGTATCTGTCGAGACAAGATTAAGGGTTCGCGCCCGCGTTTTCGCTGTATGAAGACGCTCAACCTCGTCGGTTCTGGCGCTGTGGATCTGGCCGACCGGCTCGTCCCCCGACTCGACGGTCGCGTCGCCACCGTCGAGACGCTTCCGGAGACCGCCACCCGCGACACCGACGCCGGCGCGGCCTACGGACTCTCGGCCGACGGCTCGTGGATCGGCGCGGGCGACGGCCGCACCCTCGACGGAATGCTCGACTCGCTGGCGCCCGGGTACGACTACGCCCTCACGATTGGCTTCGGCGACGCCCGACTCCCGACGGTCGTACTCGGCGACGCCGAGCCGACTGGCGACGCCGTCGTCACGGCCTCCGACCACGAGTCGGCCGACATCGACGACATTCTCGACGCCATCGGTGCGCTCGAACCCCACGTCACGCTCGAATCGCTCGTCGAGCAAGCGAAAGCATCGCCACGGGCCGACCGCGCGGGCGCTATCGCTACCTTCACCGGGCGCGTCCGGGCGAAAGACGCCGAAGACGACACCCCGACGACACACCTGGAGTTCGAGAAGTACGAGGGCGTCGCCGACGACCGACTGCGAACGATTCGCACCGAACTCGAAGCGCGCGAGGGCGTGTTCGAGGTGCTCCTGCACCACCGAACCGGCGTTATCCCCGATGGCGAGGACATCGTGTTCGTCGTCGTCCTCGCGGGCCACCGCGACGAGGCGTTCCGTACCGTCGAGGACGGCATCAACCGCCTCAAGGACGAAGTCCCCATCTTCAAAAAGGAGTCGACGACCGACGAGGAATTCTGGATCCACGAGCAGCCCTGAGACCGCTTTCAGCCGCGAAACATCCGGAACCCGCCCGCAAATTAATCCGATAATAAAAATAAGAAAAGAAGCCTTAGAGGCGAGGATAAAATGTCTTAGACGCTAGTAAAATGTCCTGAAGATTTTGGAACCCCGCGTAAATCGGTAAAACCGCTCGAACTGCTCCGAACGTTCCTCCCTTTATAACAACCTCCGGGTTATACGGATGGTCGAGGCGAACTCAAATGAGCGCAACCGCAGATCCCTCCACCGACTCCGACGACAGTGCGTCCAAAGAGGAGCGGCTCAAGCAGTACCTGCTCTCGAAGGCGCAGGACGGCGAACTCTACTTCAAGAGCAAATTCATCGCCGACGAGGTCGGGCTCTCGCCCAAAGAGATCGGCGCCCTGATGGTCAAGCTCCGCGATTCGGCATCCGAGCTCTCCGTCGAGAAGTGGTCGTACACGAGCGCGACCACGTGGCGTATCGAGGCAGCCTAACGGCCCGCCCAGTCCCCGCGCGCCCACTCCACCCAGCCTCGCACCGTTCACCGGTCGCCGTCACGGGTTTTATACCGCTGAGCGCCGTAGCTTCACTCGATGGACGGAGCCGACGAACCGCCGTCTGACGCCCTCGAGACGGTGTTTTACGTCCGTGAGACTGACCACGATGGTGACCGGCTTCGCTACTACGGCGAACCGCTCGTCCCCCGCCGGGCACTGGTCGACGAACTGCAGGAACCGTTTCGACGCGCTGGCTACCGGCTGGATCTGGAGCCCGGCCGTGAGCCATACGAGACGGCCATCGTCGCCACGCCCGCCGACGGCCGTATCGACGGAGTGCCGTGGACGAACCTGGCGCTGTTCGTCGCGACGATTCTCTCCACGCTGCTCGTGGGCGCCGTGGCGTGGTACTACATCCCGCCGGGTGACCTCGCGTCGAACCCCCTGCTCGCTCTGCGCGCGTGGCCCTTCACCGCCGCCGTTCTCGGCGTGCTGACCGCCCACGAACTCGGTCACTACCTCGTCGGGCGGTATCACGGGGTCGACGTCTCCCTGCCGTATCTCATTCCCTTCATCGTCCCCTTCGGCACGCTCGGAGCGATCATTCGCATGCGCGGGCGGATGCCCGACCGCAAGACCCTGTTCGACATCGGCGTGGCCGGCCCGCTGACCGGCCTCGTTGCCACCGTGGTCGTGACCGCTATCGGGCTCTCGCTCGACCCCATGACTATCCCCGAGAGCGTCGTGAACGCCTCGGGGCAGGTCATCATCTTCAACAACCCGCCGTTGCTCGACCTCATCGCGACGGCGCTGGGCCAGCCGACCAGCTACGCCGACCCCACGAAGACCGTCCACCCGGTCATCATCGGCGGCTGGGTGGGGATGTTCTTTACCGTTCTCAACCTGCTCCCGGTCGGCCAACTCGACGGCGGCCACATGGTGCGGGCGATGCTCGGACGCCGCCAGGAGACGGTCGCCTCGCTCGTGCCCCTGGCGCTGTTCAGCCTCGCAGCCTACCTCTACTTCGTTCGGAATCTCGGCTTCAACGAGTCCGTCGGCCTCTGGGCCGTCTGGGGGCTGTTCGCCACGGCTATCGCCTACAACGGCCCGGCGCATCCGGCAGACGAGACGCCGCTCGGCTGGAAGCGCCAACTCCTCGGTTTCGTCACCTTCGGCCTCGGGGCGCTCTGCTTCCTGCTCGTCCCCATCCAACTGCTCGGCTAGTGGCTGTAGCCCCGATCCGGAAGCGGTTCGCCATCGGCGATGACGCCCGATTCGGTCACGGTGCCGATCCGGGTGACCGGGGTCGTCACCGACTCCCGCACCCCGTCGAGGGCCCCCGGCGAGACGGTGAACACGAGTTCGAAGTCCTCGCCACAGAAGGCCGCGAGTTCTTGCCGGTCGGCGTCACCGTCGGCGACGGCGTCGACACTCGGATCGACCGGGAAGCGATCCCACGCCACGTCGAACCCGCAGTCGCTCGCCGCCGCGAGTTGGTGGAGCGAGCGCGCGAGGCCGTCGGAGGAGTCCATCATCGCGCTCGCGGCCGTCGACAGGCGGCGTCCCGCCGCTACCCGTGGCTCGAACCGAAAGAGGGCGTTGGCCCGGTCGTGGTCGCCCCGGTCGAACAGCCGCAGGGCCGCGCCGGTGCGGCCGAGCGTTCCGGTCACACAGACCGCCTCGCCCGGTGACGCGCCGTCCCGGAAGACGGGCTGTTCCACCTCGCCGACGACGGTGCCGGCGACGGTGAACTCGTCGTGTGCGTCGAGGTCGCCGCCGACGTATCGCGCGCCGACCCGGTCGCACACGTCGCTCGCGCCGTCGACGAACGCCGTGATCTCCGTGCGGTCGAACGTGGGCGCGCCGTAGGCGGCGACGGCCGCTGCCGGCGTCCCGCCCATCGCCGCCACGTCCGACAGCGAGGCGCCGATGGCCCGCCAGCCGGCCGTGTATCGGGTCGTCCCCGGCGGGAAGTCCGTCCGTTCGTGGAGCATGTCGGTCGTCACGGTCAGCCCGTCGATCACCGCCGCGTCGTCGCCCGCCGCCCCGACCGTTCCGGCGAGCAGGCCCAACGCGCTCCGTTCGTTCATAGGCGGCGTTCGCAGGAGCGTGGGAAAAACGATGTCGATCCGGTGGGTTAATGCGTCGGCTCGTCTTGTCCGAGCACATGGCCGGCGGACGACTGCGAGCGACGGTTCTCGGATTCGTCGGCGCGCTTGTCGTGTTCGCCATCCTGTTCTCGCTCGCCGGCGTCGGCGACCTCGTCGCCCAGCTTTCGGGTGCGGATCTACGAGTGGTGGCGCTGGTCTTCCTCTCGACGCTCGGCTGGCTGGCGGCGTGGGGGTTCTCGCTCCGAACCGTCCTCGACGTACTCGGCGTCTCTCTGTCGGTTCCCCAGGCGTTCTTCGTGTTCACCGGGGCGATGTTCTCGAACAACGTCACTCCGTTCGGGCAGGCGGGTGGCGAGCCGATCACCGCCCTCCTCATCTCCCGGGTGACCGACACCGAGTACGAGACGGGGCTGGCCGCCATCGCCAGCGTCGATACGCTGAACTTCGTTCCGTCGATCACTATCGCCCTCATCGGCGTCGGCTACTACGTCACGGAGACGGCGTTCGGCACCCACCGTCGCCTCGAACTCGCGCTCGTGGCGGTGGCGATTCTCGCTATCGGCATCCCCGCGCTCGTCTACCTCGGCTGGCAGCGCCGCTACCATCTCGAAACCCGAGTCGTGGGCGTCCTGACGCCCGTCGTTCGCCGGGTAGCGACTCACCTCCCGCGGGTACCGGTGCCGACCGTCGGCGGCATCGAGCGCCGCATCAACGGCTTCTTCCGCGCTATCGAACGCGTGGCGACCAACCCTCGGGGACTCGCGCTCGCGCTCGCGCTGTCGTCGCTCGGATGGTTCTTCCAGATGCTCGGCCTCTGGCTCGCCTTCCAGGCTATCGGAACGCCCATCCCGCTATCCGTCGCGCTTTTCGTCGTCCCTATCGGCGCTATCGCGGGCGTGACGCCCCTGCCCGGCGGCGCCGGTGGCATCGAGAGCGTCCTCGTCGTGTTGCTCGTCGCGGCGCCGCTTCCGGCTGTCACCGAACCGATTGCCCTCGCCGCAGTCGTCGTCTTCCGCGGCATGGTCTACTGGACGCCGACGGTGCTCGGCGGCCTCGTGACCGGCGCCGTCGGCCTCCGTTCTCGGGTGTAATACGATGGGTTTAAACGCCGCCCGCGGGAACCGTGCCGTAATGGTAACCCTCTACGACGTGCCGGCGGACGCGCTCATCGAGGAGCTCGCCGACCGGCTCGCCGACCGCATCGACGACCCGGCGTGGGCGACCTACGTCAAGACCGGTTCCAGCAAGGAACTCCCACCCCAGCAGGACGACTTCTGGTCGGTTCGTGCCGCGAGCCTCCTGCGGAAAGTCGCCGTCGACGGCCCCGTCGGCGTCGACCGCCTCTCGACGGCCTACGGCGACCGCAAACAGGGTTCGACTCGCTACCGGGTCGCCGCCCCGCACGCCGACGCTGGGAGCAAGAAGATCATCCGGACGATCCTCCAGCAGCTCGAAGACGAGGATCTCGTCTCGACGGCCCAGGGTGAGGGTCGCGTCGCCACGCCCGAGGGTCGGAGCCTCCTCGACGAGGTGGCCGCGGACGTGCTCGACGACCTCGACCGACCGGAACTCGAGAAGTACGCCTGATCGCGGCAACTACCTCCGAAATCGTTTTCACCGTCTCGACGGAATTCGTATCCATGAGTGGGAACCCCGACGACGAGCGACTCGAAGAGCTTCGCCAGCAGAAGATGGAGGAACTGCGAGAGCAGGCCCAGGAAGGCGGCGGTGAGCGGGGCGAGGCCCAGCAGGCCGCCCGCGAGCAGGCCGAAGCCCAGAAACAGGCGCTCCTGAAACAGCACCTCACCGACGGCGCCCGCCAGCGACTCAACGCCGTCGAGATGTCCAAACCCGAGGTCGCTGAAAAGGCCGAACAGCAGATCGTCGCTCTGGCCCGCAGCGGGCGCATTCAGGATCGCATCGACGAAGAGCAGATGCGAGATCTCCTGAAGGAGCTCACGCCCGACAAGAGCTTCGACATCCGTCGCCGCTAGGCCGTGGACACCGCCCTCCTCTACAGCGGCGGGAAGGATTCGACGCTCGCAGCGCTGTTCCTGGATAGCTTCTACGACGTGACCCTCGTGACGGCCACCTTCGGCGTCACCGACGACTGGCGACACGCCGGCGACGCCGCCGACCGTCTCGACTTTCCCTTCCGCACGCTCGACCTCGATCCCGCGGTCGCCGCCGACGCCGTCGACCGGATGATCGCCGACGGCTACCCCCGAAACGGCATCCAGCTCGTCCACGATCACGCGCTCGAACGTGCCGCCGATCTGGACGTAGCTGCCATCGCCGACGGAACCCGCCGCGACGACCGCGTGCCGACGGTCTCCCGGTCGAGTGCCCAGAGCTTCGAGGATCGCCACGATGTCGACTACCTCGCTCCGCTCGCCGGCTTCGGCCGGAGCGCCGTCGACCGCATCGTCGACGCCCACCTCGACGTGACGGTCGGCCCGAGCGAAACCGTGCCGCGCGCGGATTACGAAGCGGAACTCCGGACACTCCTGGCCGACCGCGAGGGGACGGACGCCGTCGCCCGGATCTTCCCCGCCCACGAGCAGACGTACGTGCGGGGTCGTGACGGGGACGACAGCCGTCCGTCGGAATAACACGCCTTTCCCGTGGCCCGTCAGGTAACGCTGGCGATACGCCGAAGTGACTGGGCGCGAAAGCGGGCGCATGAACCTCATCGAAGCGCTGTCGGCCGACGTGGATCTCGTCTGTGTCGTCGGCGCCGGCGGCAAAAAGACGACGCTGTACGCCCTCGCGACCCGCCTGAATCACGCCGTCGTGACCGCAACCGTTCGCATCCCGATTTTCGACGAGCAGGTCGCGGAGGTGGTCGTCACCCGTGATCCCGTGGGCGCGCTCCGCCGGGTGACCGAGTGGCCGGTCGGACTCGTCCCGGAACGCGAGCGCGACGACCGTTATCTCGGCTACGACCGCGAAACCGTCACCGCCATCGGCGCGACGCCCGGGCCGGAGACGGTGCTGGTGAAAGCCGACGGCGCGCGCACTCGACTACTGAAAGCCCCCGACGATCGCGAACCCCAGGTACCCGCGACCGCTGACACCGTCATCCCGATCGCCAGCGCCCGGGTCGTCGGCAAACCGCTCGCCGAGGAACACGTCCACCGGCCGGAGCGCGTGGCCGACATCACCGGCCTGGATCTCGGCGATCCGATCACTGCGACGGACGTGGGCACCGTCCTCGCACACCGGCAGGGCGGCCGCAAGCGCGTCCCGCCGACCGCGACGGTCGTGCCGCTGGTGAATATGGTCGACGACGAGGAACTGGCGGCGACCGGGCGGGAGATTGCCGACGCCGTCCACGACCGGGCCGACGTGCCGCGGGTGGTGCTCGCCCGGATGGCCGACCCCCGCGTCGTCGACGTGGTCGAGTAGTTACTCCGTCAGTCGCCGCGCCGCGTCCTCGAAATCCTCCCGCGTGTTACAGTTCTCGAAGGTACGGCGGTGGCCGTGTTCGCGCACCTCCGCGCCGTCGATGACGACGAAATCCAGATCGAACAGCGGCGCGACGATGCGTTCCTCGCCCGCCTCCAGCGCCGCCTCGCAGGCGTCGGCCATCGCGTCGGCACGGTAGACGGCGTGGGTTGTTTCGAACCACTGCTTCGGGCGGGGGACGGCGGCGTCGTGACCCTCGGCCCGGTCGAACAGGTACGCGACGAAGTCGGCCTCGACGAAAGGCATGTCGCAGGCGACGACGAACGCGTACTCGCCGTCGACCGCCCGGAGTCCCGTCGCCATCCCCGCCATCGGCCCCTCGTCGGGGTAGTCGTCCTCGGCGAACGTGACGGGCACCGACGCCCCAACCAGCGCCTCCCGGATCGCCGGTGTCTGTGCCGACCGGCAGTTGATCACGACGGTGTCGACGGCGGGTGCGACCCGGTCGACCACCCGGCGGATCATCGGCGTCCCAGCGAGGTCGGCGACCGCCTTGTCCTCGTCGCCGAACCGCGTTGACCGCCCTCCCGCGAGTACGACGGCTGTGCGCTCCGACATGGCCTCTGCTACGCCATCGTCCGGCAAGTACCCCGCGGTTACGTTCCATCGCCCGTGTCAGAGTCGCCGTCGCCGACTCTGCCGCCGTCGCCGACCTCGCTCTCCAAGTCACGGGTGACACGCGCGGCGACGCGGGCCTCGACCCGGCGCTCCCCGAACACGTCTCGGGCGCTCTCGACGGCGTCGGAGTCGGGGACGAACGCGACGCCCGGATACGTCACGTCGGCGAGGAGGAGCGGTGTCGCTGGTGCGGTCGGGACGCCCGCCGGGCCGTTCAGGGGGTCGGGGTCGAGGACGCGGTCGACCCGGTCGAGGTCGCTCTCACCGCAACCGATGGCCCGCACCAGCGAGACGAGGCGACGGACGAGATGGCGGGTGAACCCACCCGCGGCGACGGTCACCACGAGAAAGTCGCCGTCACGGTCACAGGCCGTCTCCAGTCGACGGACGGTGCCCTCGTCGTCCGGCGTGAGGTTGTGGTAGTCGTGCTCGCCCGCCAGCGCGTCGAGCGCCGCCCGGGCGCGGCCATCGTCGAGGGTCGGCGCGTACAGGTGATAGCGGTAGGTGCGCCGGGTCGCGTCGTGGGTGGCGTGGAAGTCGTCGCCCACGTCGGCGCTGGCCCACGCCCGGACGGTTCCCGGGAGCGTTCCGTTCAGCGCCGCGGGCGTGAGCCAGTCCGGCGCCGCGAAGGCGACGGTCTGAGCGACCGCCGAGACGCCCGCGTCGGTGCGCCCCGCGGCGGCGTACCGCGGCGGCACGTCGCCGTCCAGTACGTCGAGGTCACGCAGGGCGTCGAACAGGGCGTCCTCGACGGTGGGAACGTCGGGTTGCCGCTGAAACCCGGCGTACGGGCGGCCGTCGTACGCGATCCGAAAGGCGCGCATCGGCATCGGCGGAGGTCGGGCTGCCCGGCAGTTATAGGCCGCGGAAGGGCGTGCGCGTAGCGCCGATCAGGCGGGGACGGCGGCCGATTCGACGACCGACAGCGTCTCGCTCATGAAGGCCGGCAGGTCGTCGGGCACGCGCGAGGTGACGAGGTTGTCGTCGACGACGACGGAGTCGTCGACGAACTCGGCGCCAGCGTTCTCGATGTCGACTTCGAGTGGCCAGTAGCCGGTGGCCTGCCGCCCGTCGAGTACGGCGGCGCTGATGAGCAACTGCGCGCCGTGACAGATGGCAGCGATGGGTTTCCCCCGGTCGTCGAACGCCGATACGATGTCGGCCGCCTCGGGCGCCTCCGTGCGGAGGCTCTCGGGCGACCCGCCGCCCGGAATCACGAGGAGGTCATACTCGTCGGCCCACCAGTCGGCGTCGTGCTCGTCGATAGCCCAGTCCGCCTCGAAGGTGTAGCCGTGTTTGCCGTCGAT
>JBDGTP010000009.1:0-29688 GCA_042216725.1 Haloplanus sp. | reverse complement strand
ACCGGAGGACTGGTTCGAGAAACTCCTATGTTACAATGTATCGGGATGAGCGTCGTAGATAAGCTGGTTCCATGCGAAAGCGAACGCTTGTAGCCAGTTTTCAGCGGTGCTCGGTTCGACGTGCCTGAAAATATAGAAAAGATGGTGAGTTTGTTATACTACCTTTCATAGGATACGTTCGACGGCACTCCGATTCCCGTTGTACGGTGCTGGAATCGGAGTCCGAGACGGCGGCAAGCTGTCTGCAACCACGGGGCACTATCGACGAGAATGACTGCGTCGTCGACCGGATATTGCTCACGGAGTTCCGAGAGAAATATCGCGATGACTGCGGTAGTTCTCGGCGGATACAGCCCAGCTGTCGGTTGGTATCGGAATCGACAGCAGTGGACGGCTAGTATCGCGCCTCCTCGAGTTGAATCACGGCTCCATCGACCACGACGTGATTCGGGTTAGCGTCATCTCTCGACTGTACTCATATTCTGTATCCACCGATGTGCGGTGGTTCGATGGCGGTCGCCGCCAAACTTCTCAAAAATCGAGATTGTATTTGAAATCGATAGTTCAGCCACACGTCGGGACACAGAACTTCCTCGCCGACCCGGGTGACGCCTCTCGCTCCAGAAGCTCTAAAACCGCTATCGCGGCTGAGGCGGTCGAACGAGAGCATAGACCACTCAAACCGTTGACCGCCTCGTTCCTTATCGCGACGCGACCGCGTCGCCGACCGAAAACACTCACTACAGGCCAACGATCTATCACGCCCCTTCTGAACGGCCCCTCTACTGATAGCGTTCGCTAGAACGCGCGTATCTATCGGAATCCGGTTGGACTGCCACCGTTAGGTGTTCGATTCGGTCGTCGTCTGTGAGAACTTCACGCTCCGTTCGATGCTCGTAAGGCCCTCGGCGGCGGGATAGTGAACGGTGAGTGTTCCCCCGCCCTGATTCTCTAGGTATAGAAGAATATCATCGGGTCTGCCAGTATACGTCCGTGACTCTCCGGCAGGAACGGGGAATTCGACGACGCTTCCGCCACTGAACCCCTCTAAAGACACCCGCGCCTTGAACGTGCCATCACGCTCGCCCTCGTTGGCAACGGTCATGTCCAGCGTGAGTTGCCCATCGCGGTTCGAAACCTGGAGATTCGGGATGGCGAATGCGGCTTCGAGAGCGAGTTGCTGTCGAATGGCTGGGGGAAGATTCCAGTAGGCGCGCGATTCGTCAGTCGTGTGGAGGACTGCCGCCGTGTCGTGTCGTTTCGCAGGGAAGTGAAAGGCGTACGCTGCCTCCCCATCAGCGACCGGAAGCGGATCGCTCCCGGACAGGGGGTCGCCGTCCACGGCTGACCAGAGATCGAGGTCGGCCACCTCGTCGGGTGGCTCCCCGTCGATCAGCACATCCACGACGACGAACTGGCCGTCGTGAGCCACGACGCGTGTATGGGCCATCCCGCTGGAAACGACTGCCTTCTTGACGCGAGGATTCTCGACTGTCATCCGCGTATTGCCGATCGTAACTGTCCGACCCATGGACACACGACGGCCATCTTCGGAGGACGAGGTCGGCGTTTCGGACGGTGGGGAGGTGTTGGCGCTCGGAGCGCGACTGCCACAGCCAGCAAGCGTCGCGAGACCAAATCCAGCGAGGGTGATCATATACCGTCGTCTCATAGATATGACTCACTACGTTGCGGATAAATGATTTCTGCAACGCCGATTCGGGCAGCGTTGACAGATGACGGGGGGTACCGCCCTCCGGAACCCGATCACGCTATTCGGCACGCGGTTCGTCTCGATCTGCCACTGGAGCGGCCCGTCACACGAGAGCGCAGATACGGGGTCGTCGGTCGACCCGGCGTCCCCCTCTCGTCGGGGTTCGCCCGGCGATTCGAGCGATGGAGCCGACCATCGGTGACGAGTAATGTCGCCGTGGATCGGTCGGCCGGAACGCGGTACACCGCCGAGTTCGACCCCCGGTGGCTCCTCGAAGCGATTACGCACCGGGATCACACTGGAACGAACAGATACGCGAGGCCGCCGAGGCCGGCCACGACCGCGACGGCGCCCGCGATCAACCGGGTTCGTGCCGCGGTGTCGAACTTCGACTCCAGGGTCGCCTCGTCCTGATTGGACACGACGAACAGCCCATCCGCCGGCGTCGTCACCACCGCGTCGTCCGGGCGTATCCGCGCTCGATCCGGATCGTCGCGGGCCTCGACCCGGCCGAGAACGTACACTGATTCGTCGGGCGCGACGACGCCTTCGGTGTAGCGCCGCCGGCCGTGTTTCCGCCCGATATCGACCGCGTTGGTGACCGAGCCGGTGTCGGCATAGAGGTCGTGGTCGTCATGGAGGCGCCGAATGCCCTCCGGTGGCTCCTCGTCCGGGCCGACCGTCGCCTGAACCGGGAACGAATCGAACTCGGCGAGTACGTCGTCGATGCGCACGCCAGTCTCGGCGCTGACGCCTGTCGTCTGCGTCCACTTCTCCGCAGTCTCCCGTTTCGAGAGGTGATCGACCGCGACGGCCGCGGTGCCGTCGTCGACTTCGAACGCCGGCGCTTCGACCCCGCGGGCGACTTCGCGCCACCGGGACGTGTCGCCGCGTTCGTCCCACTCCTCGACCGTCCACGCGGCGACGACGGCGTCCCGGCCCGTGATCGGCGCGGCAAACGCGCCGTCGACCGGGGTCGCCGTTCCGTCGATTTCGACGACGCCCGGCGACGAGAGCTCCCGGATCGGCATCGATTCAGCGGCCGACATCTGGGCGTGGATATGCCGGCGTTTCCACCCCGTGTAGACTCCGACGGCGCCAAGCGTGACGAACAACACCGGGACGGCGACGAGGTCGGACACCGTGGCTGGCGCTTCCGTGGCGTGACTCATATAAACGACGGCCGTCCGTCGCTCTCTGGCGGGGATTCATTACCGTGGCCGCCGCGCACTTCGACTATGGTTGCCTGCGCGCGAACCGTCCGCCGACGCGACGGTGTGGTGTGAATGCGCTATCTCGCTCGGAGGGCCGACGGTCGAGTCCTCGTCGGCGACAGCGAGGCGCCGCAAACGCCTCGGGAAGCCGGCCAAGCCGGCGACAGCGAGGCGCCGCAAACGCCTCGGGAAGCCGGCCAAGCCGGCGACAGCGAGGCGCCGCAAACGCCTCGGGAAGCCGGCCACGGGTCGGCGATGGCGGGGGATTCGTTCCCCTGGGATCGGTGTTCCCGGAGGTGACGGATATCCGTGACGCCTTCGCCCGGGCGACTGCCGGGCTCCCAGACCTGGACGGAGCGACGGCGGATCGCATCCCCCGCGAGAGCATCACCTTCGGCCCGTTCGTCGAGAACCCGCGCAAACTGTTCGGTATCGGCCTCAACTACGCCGATCACGCCGCCGACCTCTCGGAGGAACCGCCGGACGAACCGGCGAGTTTCTTCAAGCCCGCCACGGCCGCGACGGGGCCGGGTGGGCCGATCCGTCTTCCCCACGCGAGCAGTCCGACCGCGTTACGGCGGAGGCGGAACTCGCCGTCGTGATCGGACGCACCTGCGGAAACGTCTCGGTCGACGAGGCCGACGCGGTCATCGCGGGGTTCGCGCCCGTCATCGACATGACCGCCGAGGACGTACTCCAGCGCAACCCTCGCTTTCTGACGCGGTCGAAGAGCTACGACACGTTCATCGTTCTCGGGCCACACGTCGCAGTGCCGGAACCGGGCGCCTCGCTCGACGATATCGAGGTGCGAACCGTCGTGAACGGGACGGTCGAGGCCCGCAACACCGTCGACAACATGCATTTCTCGCCGCGCGAACTCGTCGCCTTCCACTCCGAGGTGATGACGCTGGAACCCGGCGACGTGATTTCGACGGGGACACCCGGCGCTCACCCTATCGAACCCGGGGATCGGGTTCGGGCCGACATCGACCGGATCGGGTCGGTGGCCGCCGACGTGGTTCGATAGGAGCGAAGGGTACAGGGTCGGCCGCCCCCTATCGACGACCGATGAGCGAACGCGCGGGAATCGAGCTCACGGTGCGGAGTGCCGAGAAGCGCGACGCGGGCCGTGGTATCGCACGTCTGCCCGAGGCCGCCCGCCGCCGACTCGGCGTGTTGAGCGGCGACACCGTCGTCGTCGAGGGCGACCGTGAAACGGTCGCGAAACTGTGGCCCGCGCGGGCCGACGTGGCCGACGACGCCATCCTCGTCGACGCGGGGACGCGAACGAACGCGGGTGTGGCCGTCGGCGACACCGCCCGCGTCCGGACGGTCACCGTCGATGACGCGGCGTCGATCACGCTCTCCGCAGCACCCAGTGTCGACGCCGGCCGCGACGCCGCGCGGCGTGAACTCCGGCGGACGCTCGACGGCCGCCCCCTCCGCGCCGGCGACCGGGTACGTATCGAGAGTCTCGGATCGGAACCGTTCACGGTCGTCGAAACCCATCCCGACGGCGCCGTCCGGGTGACCGAAGACACGGACGTGCGAGTCGCCGGCAGCGGAACCGGCGGCGCGTCGGGAGACGACGCCGAGGTCAACGGCGACGGCGTGGCCGGGAGCGACGGGTCGGCGTCGTCGGCACGGCCGGAGACGGAGTCGCCGGCGGCCACGCCCCCGGCGACGGGCGTCGCCTACGAGGACATCGGCGGCCTCGACGACGAACTCGACCTGGTGCGGGAGATGATCGAACTCCCCCTCGCGGCACCGGAACTGTTCGCCCGTCTCGGCGTCGACCCGCCGAAGGGCGTCCTGCTCTACGGCCCGCCGGGGACGGGAAAGACGCTGATCGCGAAGGCCGTCGCCAACGAGGTGGACGCCACCTTCATCTCCGTCTCCGGCCCCGAAATCGTCTCGAAGTACAAGGGTGACAGCGAGGAGCGCCTGCGGGCGGTGTTCGAACGCGCCCGGGCTGAGGCGCCCGCTATCGTCTTCTTCGACGAAATCGACTCCGTCGCGCCGAAACGCGAGGACGGCGGCGGGATGGAGGATCGCATCGTCGGCCAACTGCTCTCCCTGATGGACGGTCTCGAAGCCCGGGGCGAGGTGATCGTCATCGGGGCGACCAATCGCGTCGACGACCTCGACCCGGCGCTCCGCCGTGGCGGTCGGTTCGACCGCGAAATCGAGATCGGCGTCCCCAGCGAGGCGGGTCGACGCGAGATCCTCGATGTCCACACCCGACGGGTACCGATGACCGACGACGTGGATCTGGATCGCCTCGCGGCCCGCACCCACGGCTTCGTCGGCGCCGACCTCGAATCGCTGGTGACCGAGGCGGCCATGTCGGCGCTCCGGCGGGCCCGCCGCGAGGGGACGCCCACCGACGAGGTTTCGGTCACGCGAACCGACTTCGAGACGGCGATGGCGGCGGTCGACCCGAGCGCCATGCGCGAGTACGTCTCCGAGGCGCCGACGGAAGGGTTCGAGTCAGTGGGGGGTCTCGACGATGCGAAAGCGACCCTCGAACGGGCGGTCACGTGGCCACTCACCTATGGCCCCCTGTTCGAGGCGGCGGACGCCGACCCGCCCTCCGGCGTCCTGCTGTACGGCCCGCCGGGCACGGGCAAGACGCTCCTGGCTCGGGCCGTCGCCGCCGAGAGCGCCGTCAACTTCGTCCGCGTCCAGGGGCCGGAACTGCTGGATCGCTACGTCGGCGAGAGCGAGAAGGCCGTCCGTGAGGTGTTCGACCGCGCCCGCCAGACCGCGCCCGCTATCGTCTTCTTCGACGAAATCGACGCCGTCGCGACCGAGCGCGACGCCGCCGGCAACGAGGTGACCGAACGCGTCGTCTCCCAACTACTCACGGAACTCGACGGCGTCGCCGACAACCCCAACCTGATCGTCCTCGCGGCCACCAACCGGAAGGACGCCCTCGATCCCGCCCTCCTCCGCGCCGGCCGCCTCGAATCACACGTCGAGGTGCCGGCGCCCGACGAGCCCGCGCGCCGTGCCATCCTCGACGTACACACCCGCGACAAACCGCTCGCGGCGGGCGTGGATCTGGACGAGATTGCCCGGCGAACTACGGGCTACTCCGGCGCTGATCTCGCCGCGGTCTGCCGTGAGGCGGCGATGCGTGCGGTGCGGGCAGTAGCCGACGCCTACCCTGGCCCCGTGGCCAACGACCACGCCGACGAGGTGTGTCTGGAGGCCGCTCACTTCGACGCCGCCGTCGACACCGTGGCACCGTCGCTCCCGGAACGGGGTTCAAGTTCTCCCTCGGCGTAGCCGGGAGCGATGACCGACCACCCGATTCCCGAGGACACGTGGAGATCCATCGTGCGATACGTCCCAATCGTCTCCGTCGATCTGATCGTCTGCCACGACGGCGGCGTCGTCCTCGGGAAACGGCGGAACGCTCCGGCGCGTGGCGAGTGGTTCGTCCCCGGCGGGCGGGTACACAAAGACGAGACGCTCGATGCGGCGACCCATCGCATCGCCCGCCAGGAACTCGGGGTCGACGTGGACATCGACCGTCGGCTTGGCGTCTACGAACACCGCTGGGACGAGAGCGAGTTCGACGACGTGGCGACGAAACATTACCTCGCTAACGGCATCGTCGTCCGCCCTCGCTCGGATCACCTCACACCCGACGACCAGCACGCGGAACTCCGGATCTTCGAACCACCCTTCGACGCCGACCTTCACCCGTACGTCGAGGCGTACCTCCGAGACGCCGGCCTCTGGTAGCCCACCGACAGACCGAACACCGTCGCGTCCCTACCCTCGCCTATGCCCCGTTCGCTCCTGTCGATGCGGTGGGAGGACGTGTGTTTCGCTCACTGGGCGGTCGACCCCGGCATCGTCGCCGAGACGCTTCCGGAGGGTCTGGCGGTCGACGCACGGAACGGGACGGCATACCTCGGTATCGTGGGGTTTCGCATGCGGTCGATCCGGCCGCGTGGCGTCCCAGTCGGCCTCTCTTTCCCGGAGCTCAATCTACGGACGTACGTCCGGGCCGACGACGGCCCGGGCGTCTACTTCTACAACCTCGACGCCGCCGACCCTATCGGCGTGACCCTCGCCCGGTGCCTGTTTCGGCTCCCGTACTACCGCGCGGAGATGACCGTCGACGACCGCGCGGACGGCACGATCCGGTTTCGGAGTCGGCGCACGCATCGGTCGGCCCCACCGGCGGAGTTCGACGCCACCTACCGCGCCGAGGGGGAATCGACGCCGGTCGACCCCGACTCGCTCGCCGCCTTCCTCACCGAACGCTACCGCTTCTACACGGAGAGCGAGGGGGGACGCCTCTACCGCGGTACCATCGACCACCCGCCCTGGGAACTGTGTGATGCGACGCTGTCGATACGGGAGAACACGCTCTTTGCCGCCAGCGGTTTCGACCGCCCCGAGGGCGACCCGTTGGTGCACTACAGTCCAGGAAGTGACGTGACGGCGGGACTGATCCGGCGTGTCGACGGCGATTAGCGCACCTGTCGATGGGCACCGCCCTATCGGCCGTGTCGCGACCGGTGACGACTCCCGGGGTTCTCAATCAATTAGGTGTGCTGACGAAGTGGTACGACCCCATATCGGCAGTGAGGACGACCCTGATGGCAAGCACAACCCGACAGATGCCCACGACTGAAGAGTACTGCGACGAGTGCGGGGACGAACAGCCAGTCGAGATTTCGATTGCCATCGTCACGGAGAGCCCACTGGAGAAACACGCGGAGTTCTCGCGGGAACCCTATCGAATCACGGAGTGTCTCAACTGCGGTGCGACGACCGAAACGCGCATGAACGACGTGTAAGACGGGCCATCTCGACCGGAAGCGCCGAGTGCGCTCGCTGTGGCTCGTCGAGACGACCGGAACCGGGAAGGCCGGATCAGTCCCAGAACGACTGCGTGCGGGCGTATTGGCGCTCCTGTTCGAGGATGTCGCGGTAGAAGTCGTCCTCGTCCTCGCGGAGTTTGGCGATGATGCGGGCGGCGTTGTGCGGGCCGACCCCGCGGGCGGCCATGGCGATCACCGCCTGCTTGCCGTGGCTCTGGACGAGGTTCGCCGAGCGGTAGGCACGCTCGGTCATCCGCTCCTGTTCGTCGTCTTTCTCCGATGCCCGCACCGCCTTCACCACCTCCTCGGCCCACGGGTTGAGTGCTGCAATCCGCGTCGACTCACACTCCGGGCACCGCGGCTGCTCCGGGACGCGTTTCACCTTCGTCTTCCGCGTCCACTCCGTGCAGTGGAGGCAGGCGAGGATCACCCGATCCTCGTGGATGCGCTCTTTCAGCGTCTCGATCACGCTCGCGTCGGCGTTCTCGGGGACGAGCAGTTCCCGGCCGCTCGACCGCCCGCCGGTGCCGATGGGCGTTCGCTCCCGGGCGGTCACGAGGTCGATATCGCCCGACTGGATGCGGTCGAGTACGTCGGCCGCCTCGTCGACGGCGAGGTCGGTGTGGAACACTTCCCGCACCGCCTCCTCGTAAACCGGAGTGTCCTCCAGGGCGGCCAGCAGGCGGTCGGCGCCGAACCGACCCGAGCCCTGATACCGCTTGAGCGCCCCGAACTTCGCGGCCACCTGCGCGAGCGTGAACTTCAGCGTCTGTGAGTTCTTCAGGGCGAGTTCGAGGATGGCCTCGACGTGGGCGGGATCGGTCGACTCCAGCACTGACACCACGTCGCTCGGGCCGGCGCGACCGGGGACTTCCAGTTCGATCCGGTATGGGTCGACCTCCATCCCCACCGACGACCCCGTGCGCTGGCCGACGAGCGCCGAACACAGGCGACCGAGCGTCTCGTTTACCTCGTGGCCGAACGGGGCGTTGAGGACGACCGACCGCCCCTGTCCCTCGACGACGAGGCGGTCGGTGGTGGGTGTCGGCGCGTCGGCCTCCACCTGACGTTCGATGGGGTCGAGCGCCTCGCTCACGGTGCGTTCGTCGCCCGGATACCGGGCGCGGAGGTCGCGAGCGACCGACTGGCGGTCGGCGCCGCGTTCGAACTGCTCGGTCGCGACGCCGCGCATCTCGCCCACCTCGCCGGCGACGGCCGCAGGGACGGGGATCTCCTGCCCCGTCCACGACGGCACCTCGCCCGCCGGGTCTTCGATCGGCGTCACCTCGACGCGCGTCTCCTCCTCGTCGACCTCCGTGATGCGCCACATCTCGCCGCGCTGGATGAACACCTCGCCCGGCGTGGCGAAGTTGAGAACGAACCGCTCGTCGAGCGTGCCGATCGTCCCCCGCGAGGAGAGGTCGTACACCTCGTAGGTCTCCTCGTCGGGGATCATCGAGAGGTTAGCGTAGAAGTAGCGCCAGGTTCCGCCCGATTTCTCCAGGCGGTCGGCCGCTTCCTCCAGCCACAGCAGGCGGTTGCTGGAGAGTTCGCGCACTACCGCTCGGAATCGATCTTCGGACAGGTCGCGGAAGGGGTACGCCCGCGTCAGCGTCTCGTAGGCGTCCCGGGCGTCGATGTCGCCGTGATCCATCACGATCCCGACGATCTGATTTGCGACCACGTCGAGACTGCCGTGGTGAATCGTCGCCGGTTCGACCACGCCCGCGACCGCCCGGCGGGCGATGGCCAACGCCTCCAGCGTGTCGTCCGGATCGCTGGTGAGGATCGTTCCCTCCGAGACGGCGTCGCGGCGGTGACCTGCGCGCCCGACGCGCTGGAGCAGGCGCGCCACCTCGCGGGGACTGCCGTACTGGACGACGTGGTCGACTCGACCCACGTCGATGCCGAGTTCCATCGACGACGTACAGACGAGGCCGTCGATGTCGCCCGTCTTGAACGCCTCCTCCACGTCGATCCGGGCCTCCTTCGAGAGCGACCCGTGGTGGACGCCGATCGGGGCGTCGATGCGCTTGAACCGCGAGCCGAGGGCTTCGGCGGTCTGTCGCGTGTTGACGAAGATCAACGTCGACTCGTGGCCGGAAACGATGTCGCGGATCGCCCGGACGTGGCTGGCGATGTCTACGTCGGTGGCGAGTTCGCCCGCGAGTCGTTCGTCCTCGTCGGTCGGTTCGGGATTGCGCACGCGGAAGTCGACGTTGGTGCCGGCGTCGACTTCGACGAGCGTACAGTCGCGGTCGCCGGTCAGGAAGCGGCCCACCTCGTCCGGCGATCCGACCGTCGCCGAGAGGCCGATCCGCTGGAACGACCCGGCCAGGTCGCGCAGGCGTTCGAGGCCGACCGTCAACTGCGCCCCCCGCTTCGAGGACGCGAGTTCGTGCACCTCGTCGACGACGACGTGTTCTACGTCCGAGAGCGCCGTGCGCAGTTTCTCGCCGGTCAGCATCGCCTGCAGCGTCTCGGGGGTCGTCACCAGGACGTCCGGCGGGTCGTCGGCCTGCTTGCCGCGCTGGTACTGCGTGGTGTCGCCGTGGCGCACGTCCACCTCCACATCGAGATACTCGCCCCACCAGTCCAACCGCTCGCGCATGTCGCGGTTGAGCGCGCGAAGGGGCGTGACGTACAGCGCCGAGAGGCCGAACCGATCCTCGCATCGGTGGATCGCGTCGAACACCGGCAACATCGCCGTCTCCGTCTTGCCCGTCCCCGTCGGCGCGAGGACGAGGGCGTTCTCGCCAGCCGCGAGCGGCGGAATCGCCCGCCGCTGGGGCTCCGTCGGCGTCGAGAACCCCCGCTCGGAGAGCGCCGACCGCACCCGCTCACCGAGGTGGGTGAAGGCGTCCATCCCGTCGAGCGTCCCGTCTGCCATTGGCTCCGATACCCGCGCGAGCCGATTAAGCTCACCGTTCGACGGGCGGTCGACGCCCGTCCTCACACTCGCCGGTACGGCCCGAGTCGCGTCCCGTCGAGCAAGTAGGCCTCGGCGTCGACGTCGAGTGCGTCCGGGAGGAACGGCGCGAGGAACGTCTCCGTCTCGGCGTTGATCCACGTTCCACCGGAGCGGTCATTGAACGCGGGGAAGACGATGAGTTCGGGGGCCGGATCGGGCCACGCGAGCGCCGCCGGGTCGACGCCGAAGTGGTCGGCGAAGGGAGCGGCCCGGAGGCGCCCACGGAGCCACGCCTTCTCGGTGCGCCCGCCACCAACCTCGTCTTCGAGGCGCACCCGTGGGTGTTCGTGACCAATGCAGAGCGTCGCGGCGCCGAGCGTCGCCCGGTCGGGCCAGGTGTGGCCGTGGACGAACCCCACGTCGCCGAGACGGGTGCCCCCGGAGTCTCTCACCGCCATGCGGTCGGCGTACGCATCCGCGACGCCGCCGTCGTGGTTGCCGGGGACGAGCGTCAGCGGCGTGTCGCGGGCATCGAGGGCGTCGAGCAGGGTGCCCACCTCGTCGCGTTCCCCCGTGCCAGGGTCACCGATTCGGTGTACTAGGTCACCGAGAACGACGACCCGATCCGGATCGGCGCGGTCACACAGCGCCAGCAGGCGCGACCGGCGCACGTCGGCGTTGCTCCGGAGTTCCACGCCGCGTTCGTATCGGAGGCCCGCCTCGATGCCCGCATGGTAATCGGCGACGACGAGGGCGCGTTCGTCGCCGCAGTCGGCGACCGCGGCCGGCGATCCGGGCACCGGTTCGACACGGAGCGGTTGCTCGCGGGATGGCACCTCAGATCGCCTTCAGCCGATCCTCACTCGGTTCGTAACACTTCCCGCTCATGAGCGCGTCCTCGATGGCGTCGGCGACGGCGCCGGGGTCGGCGCCGTACTCCTCGACGACCGCCGCGACGACTGCGTCGCGATCCGCGCCGTCGCCCTCATCGAGGTCGTCCATGGTCTCGACGGCGGCGGCTTCCAGATCCACATCGTCGAGGTCGGCCACCCCGCCCTCGCTCCCGGTAGTCCCCTCACCACCGGTCGCCTCGGCCGGGGATTCGGCCTCCGCGTCGGCGTCGAGTACCTCCGGCCCCGGCACGTCGATACCGGCCTCGCCAGGATCGTCGACTTCGGCGCCACTCTCGAAGCCAACGTCGAACGACTCCTCGACTTCACGGCGTTCCTCCTCGTCGAGTTCGTAGAGGTCGTCGTCGTCGAAATCGCCGAGGTCGTCGTCCGGCGTCTCGGACGACTCGTCGGTAGCCGTCTCCTCGGTCGTGGCGGGGCCAGCGGTATCGGCCGTCTCGTCGGCGGCTGTCGCCGCCGCGCCGGCGTCGGACGGCTCACGCTCGGTCGTCGTCTCGTCGGTCGTCGTCTCGTCGGTCGTCGTCTCGCCGGTCGGCTCTTCGGCCGACGCCGTTTCCGTTTCGCTCCCGGCCGCGCTCGGCCTGGTGTCGGGTGTCGTCGTGTCGGCAGGGGTTCCCGCGTCGTCCGTCGTCGCCTCCGGGGCGACGGCTGTCGGCTCCTGTTCCGTCGACGGCGCCGTCACCGCGTCCGGGAGCGGGCCGAGCGACGCCGTCCCCGCGTCGGCCGGTGCCGTATCGAGCGCCCGGACGGCGTCACGCTCGCCAGCGACGACTTCCAGGGCATCGAGGGCGACCTCCCGGACGGCGTCGAGGTACGCGGTCGTCGTCCCGTAGCGGTCGAGAGCGATAGGGATGCCCGCGGCGAGTGAGGCGTCGTAGCCCCGGGCTTCGAGTGCGTCCCGGAGGTCGTCGGCCCCGGCGTCCAGCGACTTGGCGTCGGCCATCGCCGCGACCCGTCGGAGGGTCGCCTCGGCCGCCGACACCGTCCACCGGTCGCGCGTCTCGGCGTCGACTTCGGCGACGCTCTCGGGACGAACCGAGGTGTAGATCCGGTCGCCGTCGTCGGGTTCGAAGGTGCGGGCCTTGCCCGTGAGCGCGACGAACGCCGGCGGCTCCGTCCGCTCGAAGAACGCCGCCGCGTCGGGTTGGTACTGGCCGGCGTAGGAGACGAACGCGCCCGTTGGATCGACCACGCGCGCCCGGAGAACGTCCTCGTTGACCGACTCCACTTCGGTCAGGACGCCCACGGCGAACAGGCGGTTGACCCGCGCGCCGGTGGGCGTGACGACGTATTTCGGCGCCCGCTCCTCGTCGCTCTCGGCGTAGGAGACGGTGGCGTCGTCGAACTCCGCGGCGAACAGGCGGTGGGCCACCTCGCGGCGGCCGGGGCCGTCGTCCTCCGCGCTCATCGTGCCACCCCCGCGAGCAGTTCGCTCGCCCGATCGGCCGGGTCGCCCGTACTCTCGTCGAACTCGTCGGCCTCGAGATTGGCGCCGTACTCGTCGACGGAAAGCGACCCCCGGACGCGGTACTCGCGGCCGACGATTCGGTCGCGAATCGTGTCGGCGACGACTTCCTTGTCCATCGCGTCGCGGGCCGCTTGCGTCGCGTCCTCGATGTCGCCGCCGTACACCTCGGCCGTGAGGTCGGTGTCGAGGATGGCCGTCACGGTTCCGGTGCCGTCGTCGAGGATGGCCTTCACCCGCAGGTCGTCCTCGCCGTCTACCTCGCCGTGAGCGCGACACTGACCGTTCTGGACGACGCGGCGGCACTCCGGACACCGCTCGATCAGGCCGGAGCCGTCACGCACCTCGATCACGTTGCCGACGAGTTCCACGTCGAACAGGCCGCCGGCGTCGACGGCCTCGCCGATACCGAGGCGCGGCGCCGACGCCGGCGCCCGAATCTCGCGGTCGAGGCGCTCGACGGTCGAGAACTCGGTGACGTTCACCTGCGGGACGCCGCGATACTCGCGAACGTACACGTCGGACAGTCGGAGCGACACCCCCTCCTCCAGTTCGGCGTGGGGCTCCCAGTCGGTGACTGGGAGACGGGCCGTCTCGTCGGCGACGACCCCCGAGAGAATCTCGGTCTCGCCGTCGCGGCCGTCGATGGTTCGGCGCTCGACTTCCTGGACGACCACCTCGACGGTTCGGCCGCGATCCCCGGGTTCGAGGTCGATCAGGTCGCGATCTCCGCCCACGTCGTAGGGCGTCTCGACCGGTTCCGAGGCGGGCGCGACGGTCGTGTTCGCACCCAGGTTGAGTTCGGGCTCACCCTCCCACTCACGGACGTTCGCGTTGCCGACGGTGATCGAGTCGCCGGGGTCGAAATCGACCGCCTCCCACGCGGTGTAGGAGATGCGCCCGTCCCCATCGGCGAACTCGCCCTCCCGGATGACCCGATCCTCGCCCTGATAGCGGATCGAACGGGTGCCCTTGGTCAGCACCCGGACGGTCACCGTCACGGAGCCATCGTCGGGCGTGATATCGCCGACCGACTTCGCCGTCGGCGTCGCCGACGACCCTCCGTCGCCGCCGTGTTTCCGTCGGATACTGGCCTTGGCTTCCTCCACCGGGACGTTGTATTCGAGCAGGCTCTGCAGGTCGTCTTTGACCTCCGCTTTGTCTACGCCGAGGTCGGAGGCGAGATCCTCGGCATGATCGTCGAGTGACATCGGATGGGTCGTTGGTCGCGCGATCATAAAAACCTCGCACTCCGACACGCCGACCGTTCACTGCGGTCGCTCGCCCCCTGATCAACGCTCGAACGGAGGTCGTCGCATCCCCTGCCGGCGACTCTCGTGTCGCCCGTACGGCACACGAGACGCCGTTGGCCTCTCGTTCCGCTCGGCGCTCGGCGTCCGACTGCCCGATGACCGATCTCTCGTCGCTCGTTCCGAGTCGGTTGCCGGCCACCGAAAGCGGTTTCCCCACCCACCCGAAGGAGGCGGTATGGAAGTCGTCGTCAACGCGGCCACGAGCCTCGACGGGAAGCTCTCGACCCGCGAGCGTCGCCAGGTGCGCATCTCCGGCGACGCCGACTTCGACCGCGTCGACCGCCTGCGAGCGGCCGCCGACGCCGTTCTCGTCGGCGTCGGGACGGTGCTCGCCGACGATCCACACCTCGGCGTCAAGTCGGAGGCTCGTCGGGTCGAGCGCCTGCGTAACGGCCGGCCCGCGAACCCGGCGCGAGTGGTCGCCGACTCCCGCGCCCGCACACCCCCCGACGCGACCCTCCTCGACGACGACGCCGAGACGTACCTGCTCGTCGCCGACGCGGCACCCGCAGACCGGGTCGACGCCTTGCGGGCGGCGGGCGCGACGGTGATCCGAACGGGCGACGACCGCGTCGACCTGCCCGCGGCGGTCGACGCCCTGGAAGCCGACGGGATCGACCGACTGCTCGCCGAGGGCGGGGGCGAACTCATCTTCTCGCTGTTCGAGGCGGGCCTCGTAGACGAACTCAGCGTGTTCGTGGGCTCACTCGTCGTCGGCGGCCGGGACGCCCCGACGCTCGCCGACGGCGAGGGGTTCGTCGAGGACTTCCCGACGCTCGACCTCGTCGGCGTCGACCGCCTCGACGACGGGGTCGTCCTCCGATACGAGGTCAAAGGGGGATCTTGATTCCCCGGTCGTGCATCGCCGTGGCCGAACGACTCAACCGTTAAGGGGTTTGCGTCGCTATACAGGCGCATGAGCAAGTCGACTGCGGAGCAGGAGCCGATCCACGTCGAAGACGCCGACCACCTGGACGAACTCGTCGCGGAACACGGGATCGTCCTCGTAGACTACTACGCCGACTGGTGTGGCCCCTGCAAGATGCTGGAACCGACGGTCGAGGAGATTGCCGAGGAGACCGACGCGGCCGTCCTGAAAGTCGACATCGACGAACTGCAGGCGCTCGCCCAGGATCGAGGCATTCGGAGCGTGCCGACGCTCGAGTTCTACGCGAACGGCGAACAGGTCGAGCGTCTCATCGGCGTCCAGGACAAGGACGACCTGCTGTCGATCATCGAAGACCACTCCTGATCGGCGTTACCGGCCGCTCACTCGCGATCAGCGTCGAGTTGCCAGGTGAACGGCGCGCGCAACACAACAGCTGTTCGTCTCTCCCGCCCCCAGATCGCCGTCTCGTCGCGTGGTTCGGGCGGGTGATTTCCGTCGCCGACGACGAGGACGCTCACGAGCGTCTGCTCCCGATCCACCATGAGGAGTCGCCCGGCGGGCGCGTCCGACCAGTCCCACAGCGACGGGAAGTGATCCCCATCCGGGAGTTCGTTCCGAAGCGCCGGTGCCACCGACTGTGACATCTCGGTGAGACGGATCGAGACACCCCGGTCGCTGGTGTCGCGCCCCGTGACGATCCAGGCCCCTCGCTGTTCTTCGGTTCGGACGGACGAATCGAGTTCGTCCAGCGCCTCGGTTAACGTGGTCACGCGTTGGACGTACTCCCGCCCGAATCGGCGTCTCGGCGTCTCGGCGTCTCGCCGTCTCCATCGAGACGGCCCAGAAGCGTTTCGGCGTCGACTGCTGAACGTCGACCAGACGCCGTTCACGGAGTTCCTCGACTGCATCGTACACCCGCGTTCGGGGGACGTCGGCCACCTCGCTCACGTCCTGTGCCGTCACCGAGGGCAGCGAGCGCGACGAGCGTCCGAGCGGCGTAGATACGCAGCCCGAGTGATTTGAGTTGCTCGATGGCTACGGAACGGGTTCGTCCAGATCCCCCCTGTCTGCACCGCCCCTCGTGGAACCTTCCGAAGGGGAAGGTTCGGCGCGCATCAAGGGCATGGTTGGGACCCTGTCCGTGCTGCACGCCAGTTTGGTACTCGGAAGCGATGCCGATATTCTTATTGTGATTAATTGAGTTAATACTGGCACCAGCGAGCGGCCAACCGCAGTCAGCGAGGGACGGCGAGGGATCTCAACCTGCACGGACATCGCTTCGCCACCGCGATCCCGGCGGGAAGAACCGCGGTTCGCCTCACGTCGGATCGGCTCGTTTGACGGGCATCTGTGACCGATAAGAGGAAAACGTCTTTCCGCACAGGAGACGATTTATCGGGGAGGCAACCGAGCGACGGTGGCCGAGGTTGGGACCCATAGACGAGCTATCAGATCAACAGCGAGCGGTCGAGTTGCTCCAGCAACTTGGACTCAAGGAGTACGAAGCACGAGCTTTCGTGGCGCTCTCGCGGCGTCCGCAGGGGACAGCTAGGGAGATCAGCGAAACGTCCGACGTACCGCGAACCCGCGTCTACGACGCGATCAGGGTACTAGGGTCGAAGGGACTGGTGGAGACCCAGCACTCGAACCCGAAACGGTTTCGCGCCGTCCCCATCGACGAGGCCGTAGAGACGTTACGCACCGAGTACGAGGATCGAACCGAATCGCTTCGGGGAGCGCTTCGAGGACTCGAACCGACCGACACCGACGAGGCAGATGTCACCCACGAAGTCTGGGCACTGTCGGGCACGGAGGGCATCGAGAGCCGGGTGCATCAGTTGATCGACGACGCCGACGAGGAGATCGTGCTAGTAATCGGTCACGAGAGCATCTTCACGGAGCCGTTGATCGAGCGTCTGCGCGCCGCCAGAGAGCGGGGCGTGAGAGTCGTTCTCGGCCTGCAAAGCGAGGTGGTGGTCGACCCGGTGGCAGAGGCGCTCCCCGGGGCGGAGACCTTTGTCTCGGGACTGGAGTGGCTGATACGGTTTATCGTAAGTCATTACCGGTGGTTCGCCGAGACAGTCCGGCGAACCACCGGTAAACAGTTACAATAATCCGTATGAGTCACTCGACGCTCCCCGACGACGACACCGAAATCGGCCGCTTGCTGTTGGTCGACCGGGAGGCGATCCTGGTGAGTTCGTTCACCAGCGACGACGGGAATCCGGCACACGAACAGGGAGTGTTCGGCCGGGAGTTCGACAACGGTCTCGTGGCCATCGTCCGGCGGTTGATGGCGACTGGCCTCGCCGACAACGACCGTTCCTGATCGCGCCGCTCCCACCAGTGGCTCGTCCGAACGGCGCCAACGGTGGCCAAGACGTGAGTGGCCGAGAGTATAAACCAGCGGAGGATCTACCTCGGCGTATGATTTCGCTCGACGAGGCCGTCACCGCGCGCCTCGAATCACACGGCGAGCGGTTCGAGGTACTGATCGACCCCGACGCGGCGCTCGCGATCAAGCGCGACGAGTTCGACGGTGACCTGGAGGACGTGATCGCCGCGGAGGACGTCTTCGAGGACGCGTCCCGCGGCGACCGGCCCGCCGAGAGCGACCTCGAAGAGGTGTTCGGAACGACCGATCCGCTGGAGATCATCCCGGAGGTTGTCAAACGCGGCGAGATCCAGATCACGGCCGAACAGCGCCGCGAGATGCAAGAGCAAAAGCGCAAGCAGTTGATCAACCGGATCGCGCGCAACGCCGTCAACCCGCAGATGGACGACGCGCCACACCCGCCCGAGCGCATCGAACGCGCACTCGACGAAGCGGGGTTCCGGGTCGACCCGATGGAACGCGTCGAGACACAGGTCGACGACGCCCTCGACGCCCTCCGTCCCATCATCCCCATCCGCTTTGCCGAAGTGACGGTCGCCGTGCAGGTGCCCGCCGAGTACGCCGGGAGCGCGCAAGCGAAGATCCGACAGTTCGGCGAACTCGACCGCGAGGAGTGGCAGGCCGACGGTTCTTGGATCGGCGTACTCACGTTCCCCGCGGGGATGCAAAACGAGTTCTACGACCTGGTGAACGAGGTGACGAGCGGCGAGGCCGAGACGCGGATCGTCAAGGAAGCCGACGACCTGAACGTGCGATAGTCCCTGGGGATTCAAGCGACTGCCGCACGTCGACGCGCCATGGAGTTCGGCTCCGTTACCGTCCGCGGCGAGAACGTCGCGGCGGTGCTGTCGGAACTGACCGGCCCCAAGCGGGCGATGAATCGAACGCGGTATCTCGCGGATTCGTTCGGCATGATCGCGTGGGAACGGTGGGACTCGTGGCGAACCAACTCGGATCTGATGGTGGCAGTCGTGATGGAACTCCGCGACGACCGAACCTGCGAGGTCGCGGTACTGGCGGGCGGCGGCGGTGAGGGCGCGATGGGCCTGGACTGGTCGGTGAGTTCGGTCGTCGCCGATCACCTCCTCGGCGCGGAGCGAAGCGCCGAGGCGGCGGCGTTCGAGGAGGCAATCGAAGCCCTCGAGGACACCTGTGACTCGCTGGAGTTGACCATCGATATCGACGGCGAGGCTGGCTGACCCTATCCCCGCCGGAAGCCGAGCAGGAAGCCGCCGGTGAAGCCGACGGAGACCGAGAGCGTCGAGAGGATGGTCGTCACCCACCCCGGCGGGCCGGCCGCCGCGCCCGCTCCAGTCTTCAGGAAGCCGGCCGACAGCGCCGCCCAGTCGACGCTGAGGATCCCCCGCGATTCGAGGAATTTGAACAGCGCGAGTTCGAGCCCGACGATGAGCGCGACGATTTTGGCCACCTTCTTGGCCGCGAACCCGACGATGCCGCCGATCACGGCGCCGCTTCCGAACTCGATCCCCAGTTGCTGCGGATCGATCCCCAGTTGTAACGCGTAGAGCAACCCGTCCATACCCCTCCGTGCGCCGTTCGCGGTTAAGTCGCTTGTGGCACGACGGGGCGGGGATCACCCCGTCGCTTCGGTGACGATCACCGCTCCCCGCATCCCGACGAGGTTCTGGGGGGTCGTCGAGTCCCGGCCGTCCCGGCGGGGCGTGGTAGTCGTCGAGCGCCTCGTTTTCGGGCGTCTCCGGGTCGGGGTCGCGGAACGTCGTCGGCGCCCCGTGTGGCTCACAGTAGAAGGGGTAGACCCCCGACTCGTCGAACGTGTGTTCGAACGGTTCCGGTTCGTCGACGAACGTGTGCGGATCGGAGTCGGCGTTCTCCGCCGCGGAGTTGTACCCGACCGGATGACCGCTGGTGACGAACGTCTCCGGGATCGGATCACACCCGTCCCCGAACTGGAAGAGGTCGACGTTGTGATGCACCGTCTCGGGGATACGCGGGTTGACGTCGGCCTGATCGACCCACTCCCAGCGCACCGTCGTCCCCGCGTCGACACACGTAACGACCGGGTCGAACCCGAACGGCCCGACGCCGAACGGACGGTACGCGATTCCGGTGCCGACTTCGATCACCGTGCTGTTCGTGATCGTCTCGCCGTCCCACTGGAGGCCGTCCATCAGCGCGAGATCCGTCGGCTCGTCGAGGAGGAACGACCGCGTACAGGCGTCGAGCGCGCACGCGGCCGTCGTCCCCGGGTTGTGACGGCACTGCTCCGTGTAGAACCCGAGGTCGAACGACGCGCTGTCGGTCTGGGCTTCGTTGCCGTGGTCGACCGGCAGCCACCACGCGACGCCGACGGAGTGGGTCGTCCCGGCCGAGAAACACCCCTGTTCGCCGGTGCCGCCGCCCGCCTCGGCGTTCAGGTCGCCGCCGAACTCGATGCCGGGGAGCCGCGTGGTCGACAGGAGTTCCCGAAGCGACCCGACGAAGCGGGGCGACTCGTCGCCGTCCTGGTAGTCGTCGCCGTCGTCGACCCAGACGGCAGTTCGTACGGCGTCGATCAGTTCGACGCCGGCGCCCTCGTCGGGGTCGTCGGCCTCCGGTTCGGTGATGCCGTTCTCGGACGCCGCCGTCAGCGTCGACTGGAGCCAGACGTAGCCGGAGTTGTCACAGAGCGCGAAGTCGAAGGTGACCTCGCCGAAATCGCCCGGCTTCACGTCACCGAGGTCGACCACCGGTTGGGCCAGTTCCTCGGCGTCGGTGCCCGGGTCGCAGTCGGCGGTGCCGTCCGCTTCGTACTGCGTGTTGGCCAAGAACTGGTCGGGGTCGTCGACGGCGACGAGCCACGCGTCGTCGAGCGGAAGCCCCGTCTCCCCGGATCTGAGGTCACGTTCGCCCCCCGTCGTTCCCGGAGGGCCGTCCCACATCCGAACCGAAACACCGTCGTCCTCGCCGGACGACCAGTCCGCATAGTGGGCCGAGTAAGCGACGTGCATGTCCAGTTCGCCGGCCACCAGTCGGTTGTTCTCGAACGTTTCTTGATCGCTGAAGTAGGCACTCGTCCCCAGGCCGGCACCCGCGGAAGCAGCACCAATCGTTCCCAGGGCCGCCAGTGCCTTCCGTCGTGAGAGGTCGAACTCGTGGGGCATCGTATCCCTCCTCCCCGCTGGAGGATGCCTCACCGGTGGAATCGAACCACCTATCGGCGCCGACGCCGAGTCCCGGTGCGAGGCGTTTACGGTTGTCAACGGAGCGGTATAATTAATCGCGTATTAGCGGAGCCGACCGACGGTGAGGGCGTTACCGTTCGTCGGCGCCAGCGACCCGGTCGTCCAGCCGTTCGATTGCCGTCTCCGCCTCGTCACGGACGCGGGTCGACGAATCGTCGGTTCGGGCGCGGAGCCGCGCCCGATCAGCGGCACGCCCGACGTACCCGAGGCAGCGACACGCTTCGACACGGACGAGAGGGTTCGGATCGGAGAGCCCCGCGCGCACCCGCTCGCGGAGGTCGTACGGCACCGACGCGACGAGGCGCTCGACAGCGGCGGGGTCGTCCAGGTCGGCCACGACCGTCGTCGCGCTCTCGAAAGCGTTTCGTCGAACCCACGGATCCGACGCCGAGAACGCCCCAGCCAACGCGTCGAGCGCCGCCTCGTGGTCGCCGTCGGCCGCGGCCACCTCACCGACCGCGAGCGTCGCGCCCCGCACGCGATAGTCGTCGGCCGCGTCGAGGGCGGCGACCACCCGGTCGGCGACGGCGGGGGCGTCGCGCGCGTCGGCGGGCAGGGCGCCCAGAATGCTCGCCGCCCGGCGGCGAACCCACCCGTGTTCGTCGCCGAGACTGTCGAACGCGGCGTCGACGACCGGTGCGACATCGTCGACGGCCGCGCCCGCGGCGTCGAGAATCACGCTCACGGCCCGGAGCGACTGACTGCGAACCTCCCAGTGCTCGTCGCCAGCGCAGTCGAGAAGCGGCGGCAGGAGCGTCTCGACGAGGCCGTCGATGTCGGTCGGAGCGTCGAGGTTCGCGACCAGATGGCCGATTGCGGCCGCGGCGTTCTGCCGGACGGTTCGGTCGTCGTCGTCGAGTCGCGCCACGAGCGCCCGGCAGACGGCGTCGGCCCGCTCCGCGTCCGTGCGAACGGCTTTAGCACCCGTCTCGACCGCCGCCTTCCGCTGGGCCCGCCGCGGGGCGGTA
Organism: Haloplanus sp.; assembly: GCA_042216725.1. Taxonomy (GTDB): domain Archaea; phylum Halobacteriota; class Halobacteria; order Halobacteriales; family Haloferacaceae; genus Haloplanus. The sequence continues at coordinate 7,861 of JBDGTP010000009.1, read as the reverse complement.
ACCGAGAACTCGACGAACGTCCGGTGTTCGTCGGTGATTGTAGCCGGTCGCTCCACGAGTTCCGTGGCCAACAGCTCCGGATAGTGTGTCGAGTGGAGGTGAGCGAGCGCCCGTCTGGTGTGCCCGTCGTTGACCGCGTCGGCGATGTCGCTCTCGTAGGGCTCGACTGCCTCGGCGTCGTGGGCGGCGACGGTCGCCACGGCGTGGCGCACCGGCGTGCGGGTCAGTTCCTCGGCCAGTCGGTCGAGGTGTGGGTGCAGACAGGCGGGATCACCGGCGGCGAGGACGACCGTGAGTACTGCCGCGTGCCGGGTCAGGCGAGGGTCGTCGGCGTCGAACAGGGCGACGACGAACGACGGGGCGTTCCGAACCTCCGCGACGCGTTCGGGTGGGGCACACGCGAGCACTCTCGCGGCGAAAAGTCGGATGGATCGCTCCGGATTCGACAGGCAGTGGACGAGCGAGTCGACGGCGGCCGCGATAGCGTCGGGGTCGTTGTCGGCGATCCGACCGAGGGCCCGAACGGCGTACGCCCGCGTCACCGGATCGGCGTCGTCGATGAGCGTCCCGACCGCGGGCACGTGTGGTTCGGCGTCGGCCGGCGACGCCGCTCCGAGGCGCCCGAACGACCGGAGCGCCCACCGCCTGACCAGTGGCTCGTCGTCCTCGAACAGCGCAGCGAGCCGACCCAGGTGATCGGCGGGTCGGGACGCCGACTCCGCGGCGACGCCGATGCCGTACGCCGCGAGCGCGCGACGAACCGGGGCGCTCGCCGAGAGGCGTCGCGCGAACGCGGCACCGAGGTCGGCCGCGTCGTCCCCCTCACCCAGCGCCACGAGCAACTCCCGGACACGCCGTCTGCGTCCCTCGTCGGCCCGATGCGCAGCCACGACGAGGGTCGCGAGGATGCGCTCGCGCGCCGCGCCGTCCCGATCCACGACGCGGTCGGCCTCGGCTCGCCCCGTCAGGAGGAACTCCCAGACGGCACCCTCGGGAGTGCCGGCCGCCGCAGGGCCGACCGTCGTCGGATCGTCGAGACGTGCCAGCGTTTCCGCCGCCACCTCGCGAACCTCGGGGTGGGGATGGGCGGTGAACGGGGCGACGCAGGATTCGACTGCCTCGCCGCCCACGTGTTCGAGCGCCTGCAACGCCCATCGGGACACGTCCGAGTTCCGGTCGTCGAGCGACGCGACCAGCGCCTGCCGGTCGCCGTCGACACGGCGGGGGTGACGCGCCGCAATCGCCGCCAGCGCCTCGACACCGTCCCACCGAACCCAGTCGTCGTCGGAGTCGAGTGCGTCCCGACAGAGATCCAGCGTGGGGACGCTGGCTCGCACGTCGGCGACGCCGATATCCGCCAGGTCGTGAATCCACCAGGCGACGGCGAAATGCCCGTCGTCGGTCTGGATTCTGTTCTTCAACCGAGTGAGGATGCGAAGGCAGAACAGCGGGTACTGCTCGCCGAGGCGTGCCGCCGCGGGCGCGAGCGCCTTGCCGTCGAACGCGTCGACGGCCCGCGCGACGAGTGCCGTATCGGTCGCACCGACCGCCAGCAGGGTGTCGAGTAGATAGCCGGCGTCCGCAGACCGGGCGTCGCAGAAGAGGGTGCGTTCGATGGCGTCGGTGAACGGACGGACGGCCGTCGGATCGGTCGCGGCGAGGCTCGACAGGAGGGCGGCGATCCCGTGGGAGTTCGGTGTCGCGTCGGCACGCATGATGTCGACGATCCGGTCGGTGTGAGAGAGGAGGGCGTCCGGATCGCGCTCCGCGACGGTGCGGAGGGCGTCGAGGTAGTTCGACTGCTCGTCCGTGAGGTGAGAATCGGCCGAATACCGGGTTTCGTCGTCGGGTTCCGCGTCCGCCTCGCCGGAGCGAAACGCCGCGACGAACCTGTCGACGAGTCCCTCGACGACATCGGCCGCGCCGCGCGCACGGGCCACCTCCGCGACAGTCGGGGAGTTCTCGTGGTCGTCGACCCGGCCGCGGAGTGCGCCGACGACACGTTCGTCGTCTGCCACCGCGGCGAGCGCCTCGACAGCGTCGTCCCGGACGCGGGACTCGGGATCGGTGGTCGCGACGACGAGGGCGTCGACGAGTCGCGGCGACTGGTCGGACTGCTGCGAGAGCAGGCTGGCGATGCCGTCGACCGCGGCCCGTCGAACGCGATCCGAGTCCGCCGTCAACCCCTCGATCAGGGTTCGGTCGACGGCGTCGCGGTCGCCGAGCGACTCGTCGACCCCGCCGAGCGTCCGGAGAATCGACCGTCGTTGCCCGCCGTCGGTCGTGCCCCGTTCCGTCTCGACGAGAGTAGCCACCGCTCCCGGCACGGTGATCGGCCCCTGGTCGACGAGTCGTTCGAGGCCGTCCAACAGCGCGGCTCGGCTCTCGTCGGCGTCGGCAGTTGCGAGGCGGTCGAGAAACGCCGACGCAGCGCGCTCCCGGCGCGTTTCGTCGTGGGCCACGGCTCTGGTGTATGCCGTTACGGCCGCATCGACCACGTCGGGCCGTGGATGGGCCAGTGCGGCTTCGAGGGTGTCGTCGACCGGTCGGTCGGCCGCCGCCGACCAAGGCGTCCCGTACCGGGAGTCGCTCCGGTGGAGGGTGCCAGCGATCAACCCGACCGCTTCGAGGGCGACGGTCGACGGGGAGTCGTCGGTCGGATCGACCGCCGCGACGACGGCGGGCACGGCCGGCGCCACCGCGGCCGGGGCAACAAGGCCGATCCGTCCAAGTTGCCGGAGCGCGTCGTTCGCGTCCTCGGAGTCGCCGGCGACCGCGTCGCGGAGGGATTCGACGACGGGGTCGAACGCCGCGGGGTCGGTTCGATACGCCCTGGCGAGCGCCCACCCGCGAGACGAGACGACCGTCTCGTGTTCGTATTTCGTCTCGGTGAGGCGGTCGGCGTTGTCGGCGACGAACTGGGGGTTCGCCCGTCCCATCGTCACGAGAAACGATTCGAGCGCCTCCGCGCCGAGAGCGTGGTCGATGGCGAGGCGGAGCAACTCCGTACACCGGTCGGCGGCGTCGGGGTCGATGGCCACCAGATCCAGCGCGAGCACCACCCCAGACTGGCGGTGGCGTGGCTCGAATCGATCCATACCGGCGAGCACCCACGTCTCGAGTCGCGGCAGCACCGCCTCGACGACGGCCGGATAGGCCTCGGCGATCTCCCGGATTGCGTCGGCCAGGTAATCGTCGACCGACTCGCCAGCGACGAGTCGTTCCACCAGGTGTGTCGCCGTCTCGACGGCCGCCTGCTCCCCTGCCGCGAGACACGCGTGTTTGCGCCGGACGATGTCGGCTGGAACGCTCATAGAACCCTCGTTCGATCCTGGCGTTGTCGTGTCATCGGCATAAAATGGACGGTCACCAGGGATCTGGACGGACGGCTCGCGAACCGGCCGACTGCGGCGGGCGTCGCCGAACGACTGTCCGGGTGGCCGAGCGTATATGTCCGGGCCGGTCGTACGTCGGCGCGTGACCGACGAACTCGTCGAACGCGCCCGCGCCGCCCTCGAGGCAGCGTACGTCCTCTACTCCGGCTACACGGTCGGAGCGGCGCTACGAACCGCCGACGGTACCGTCTTCACCGGCTGCAACGTCGAGAACGCCAACTACAGCAACAGCCTCCACGCCGAGGAAGTCGCCATCGGCGATGCGATCAAGAACGGCCACCGGGAGTTCGACCGCCTCGCCGTCTCCTCGGGCGCACGCGACGGGATCACACCCTGTGGGATGTGTCGTCAGACGCTCTCGGAGTTCTGTGACGACGACCTGTCTATCGTCTGTGACGAGGGCGGCGACGACGCCTCGGAGTACACGCTCGGCGACCTGCTTCCGTCGACCATTGGCCCGGAGACACTCGAAGCTGCCATACGTACAGATGAAGAGTAATTCACCGATTATTCATTGCCAAATATGCCAATATTGTTTGAGAAGTCTAGATAATATTAGGGCTGTGTAGTATATACTCACAGAACCTTTTTATGCCGAGCATGACATCGTACTAACGAGATGGCAAAACTCACCGACCCCGACGCGGCGACCCGTTCGGACTGTCCGTCCTGCGGAAGCACCATCCTGAACGTGCAGGGGATTCACGCCTGTTCGACCTGCAGTTGGGTCACGCCCGAGTACCGCTAGCCGGGCGCTCGCCGTCGCCGCCCTGTTCGACGCTCGCGTTCCGAGTCGGGCGTCCGACCCACCCCGACGATATTTTACTGTCGTCGCCGTAGCCCCGCCATGGCAGAGGATACGGCCGACCGCAACCGCGAGTACCACCTCGACGTCGCACCCGGTGACGTCGCCGAGACGGTCTTGCTCCCGGGCGATCCGGAGCGCGTCGACGTGGTGACCGACCGCTGGGACGAGGCGGAGACGGTCGCCGAACACCGCGAGTACCGCACCGCCACGGGCACCTACGAGGAGGCGCCCCTGTCGGTCACCTCGACCGGAATCGGAAGTCCGTCGGCGTCGATTGCCGTCGAAGAACTCGCCCGCGTCGGCGCGGAGACGTTCATCCGGGTGGGCTCCTGTGGCGCCCTGCATCCGGACGTCGAGGTGGGCGACCTGGTCATCACGACGGGGGCCGTGCGGGGCGAAGGAACGAGCGCGGAGTACGTCCGCCCGGACTACCCCGCAGTCGCCGATCACGCGGTGGTGTCGGCGCTCGTCGCCGCCGCCGAACGCCTCGGCTACGACTACCACTGCGGCGTGACGATGAGTACGGACAGCTTCTACGCCGGGCAGGCCCGCCCCGGGTTCGAGGGGTTCGAGGCCGCCGGGAGCGCGTCGCTCCTGGACGACCTTCGCGACGTGAACGTGACGAACGTCGAGATGGAGGCGTCGGCCATCCTCACCCTGGCGAGCATCTACGGCCTCCGCGCCGGCGCGGTGTGTACCGTCTTCGCCAACCGAACCTCCGGTGAGTTCCGGACGGAGGGCGAGGGACGGGCCGCCGAAGTCGGCAGTCTCGCTGCCGCGCTCCTCCACGCGATGGACGCACGGCGAACCGAAACCGGCGCCGACGCCTGGCACGCCGACCTCTCGCTGGGGTGATCGACGGCTGTCGACAGGTACCGTCGACAAACGACCGATTCACGCCCGCTCGCCGGCGTTTCAACATCCCTATAACGGCCGGCGGCAGACAAGCGCGTATGACCTCTCAGGTCGTCGTTCTCGGGGCCGGATACGCCGGTGCCGGTGCCGTCAAACGATTCGAAGAGATGAACGACGGAACGGCCGAGTTGACCTGGATCTCCGAACACGACTACCACCTCGTTCTCCACGAGTCCCACCGCGTCATCCGCGATACGGGGGTTGCCTCCAAGATCACCATCCCCGTCGACGAGATCAAATCCCCCGAGACGACGTTCCGGCAGGATCACGTCACTGGGGTCGACGTCGACGACCAAACCGTCCACCTCCGGGACGGCGATCCGGTCGACTACGACTATCTTCTGGTCGCGCTGGGGAGTCAGACCGCCTTCTACGGGATCGAGGGGCTAGAAGAGTACGCCCACACGCTCAAAAGCCTAGACGACGCTCGGGAGATCCACAACGACGTGGCCGCCGCGGCCGCCGACGCTACCCGCTCCGATCCCGCACAGGTCGTCGTCGGCGGTGCGGGGCTCTCGGGTATCCAGTCGGCGGGCGAGATTGCGGCGTATCGCGACGAACACCGCGCGCCCATCGACGTGACGCTCGTCGAAGGGCTCGACGAGGTGTTTCCCGGGAACGACCCCGAACTCCAGGGTGCGCTCCGCAAGCGCCTGGAGGCCGCCGGGGTCGACATCATGTGCGGCGAGTTCGTCTCCCGGGTCGACGAGGACACCATCTACATCGGCGGGAGCGAGGAAGCGGAGCCAGCGGAACTCGACTACGACGTGTTCCTGTGGACCGGCGGCATCACGGGACAGGACGAACTCTCGGACGCCGGCGTCGACATGGACGACCGAAGCAACCGCGTGTACGCCGACCGTGACTTCCAGACGAGCGACGAGCGGGTGTTCGCCATCGGCGACACGGCGCTGATCGATCAGGGGCCGGAGGAGTTCGCGCCGCCGACCGCACAGGCGGCCTGGCAGGCCGCGGAAGTCGCCGGCGAGAACCTCGTTCACGCCGCGAAGGGAGAGCCACTCGAGTCGTGGAGCTACGACGACAAGGGGACGCTCGTCTCTATCGGCGATGAGGCGGTCGCCCACGGCGTCGATCCGATTCCGATCAACACGTTCGGCGGCGTCGGCGCGGAACTGCTCAAGAAACTCGTCGCGGCGCGCTGGATCGCGGATGTCTCCTCGGTGGGGCGAGCAATCGACGCCTGGTCCGACATGTAACCGGGAGCGAGGACGCGTCGACAGGAGTTAGTGTTCCGGTTCCTCGGCGGGAGCCTGCATATCGTCGATCCGCAGAATGAGAATGTTGTCAGTGTCGTCCTTGCCGTCGACCGTCCCGTCGATGACGAGTTTCGAGAGCGGTGTCGGGCCGACACGGACGTTGTCGCCCTCGTGGAACTCCCGCACCGACCCCTGGACGTGGATTTCGGCACGGCACAGGTCGGGATGGTGAACGGACGAGAGGTCGATTTCGCCGACGTTCGCGGTGTCGACGGGTTCGCCGTTGTGGAGGAGGGGGACGGCGGCCGGTTCGTCCATCTGGTCGACATCGAGCGCCTCGTAGGCGTTCGCCGTCGGTTTGTAGCCACCTTTCGGCCCCGGTACCCCTTCGACGAGTTGGAGGGCTTTCAGGCTCTGCATCTGGTTGCGGATCGTCCCCGGATTTCGGTCGACTTCGTCCGCGATGTCCTCTCCCTTGACGGCGTCCTCGGTTTCCCGATGGAGATTGATGAGGGCGGTGAGGATCGTCTTCTGACTCGACGTGAGTTCGATCGATGACATACCGTAAGGTAAGTGACTCGCGTTATTAAAATCGAGGGGTATGCACAACACCGGTGCGACGGGCTAAAACCGCTCAGGCGGCGTCTCCCGTGGCGACAGCCGAAATCGCCGCTTCGTCGCGCTCACCTCCTCGCCGTCGGCCACCGTTCCCTCCTCGCCGAACGGCGCGTCGCCCGTCTCGAGGCGCTCGCGCGTCTCGTTGGCCGCCTCGGCGATCCACGCATCTCGGATCGATTCGTCGACCTCGGTGATCGACTCCGGTTCGATGGCCACGTTAGCTGAAAGTAGGCGCTAAGCCCTCGTCCTCAGCGAGCGCCGACCGAACGGGAGGCGCGAGCAGGGAGGGGATACAGCGTTCACGAGAGCAAAGCTCTCGTGCGCGAACGAGACGCTTCGCGTCTCGTCAACGCCGCACAGTTCTCATTCACGATTCGGTGGCAGGCCCACAGGCCCACGCAATCACAACGTTTTTGCAGTAGGGTAGCATAGTATTGACCGAACCCAATGGAGTACGACCTCGACTCGGGAGCGCACTCGACGTATTCCCTGCACTACCACCTGATACTCACCACGAAGTATCGGCGCGGAGTGCTAACCGAGGAGCGAACCCAATTCATTCACGAGGTCATCAGCGGGTTCACGGACAACTACGGTGTCGAACTGACGAACCTCGACGGCGAGGACGACCACGTACACATCCTCTTCCGAGCGAAACCAACCACAGACCTCGTGAAGTTCATCAACACGGTCAAGGGCGCGACCGCCCGCCGTATCCGCAACGAGTACGCGGACGAACTGAAGACCGAACTGTGGGGCGACTCGTTCTGGAACGACTCGTACTGCCTCATCTCGACGGGGCAGGTGTCGCTGGATGTGCTGAAACAGTACGTAGAGGACCAACGCGAGTAGAATGTACTACGCCTACAAGTACCGTCTCAAGCCGTCCGACGCCCACCGTGAGGAGT
>JBDGTP010000076.1:0-30593 GCA_042216725.1 Haloplanus sp. | reverse complement strand
GATACTGCGAGAACAGGACGATCAGCCCGAGCGTCAGGCCGAGCAGCCACCAGTTTCCGCTCGCGGCCGTCACTTGCGGCGTGTTGAAGAGGGCGAGGCCGATGAGCGCGATAGTAGGCGCGATGATCACCGGTGAGATGTACGCCCGGAGGCGGCCCAAGAGACCGAAGTAGCCGACCGCTACTTCCACGACGGCAGCGACGATGATCGCCCCCTGTAACTGCAGGAGCGCCGCCTCCCACGCCGGCCCGGCGGGGGTGCTCGCCTGCACGACGCCGATGACCGCGAGCGCGGGCGCGAGCATCGAGAAAGGAGCCCCCTGGACGATGGGGTATCGGTTCCCGAACGTGGTCTGAGCGAGCATCGCGATGCCCGAGACGACGAAAAACGTCCCGACGAACCGGGGGATCACGGATTCGGGCATGCCGAGCGCCCCCGCGAGGATCAACGGCACCGCGACGTTCGCCCCCACCATCGTCAGGTAGTGCTGGACGCCGAGCAGGATCGACGTCGGAAGCGGCGGCTTGTCCTCGATACCGTACTCCACGAAGCCGGAGCGGCCGTCGTCACCGCTCATACTACTCCGTCACCGTCGGACATATCGCGACCTCACCCCGCGAACGCTTAAAATCGCCCGGATCGTCGGCGGTAGGCCGAAAGCGTGAGGATACCGGCGGCCGTCGACCCGACCGATGGACGACGGTTCGAGGGACGGTCGACTGACGGCCAGGACGGGTGACACCGCACCGCCACACCCCGAGTACGACCCCGACGGCCTCTGTTACGACGGCGAGCGCGTCGTCGCGCAGGAGCCGCTGGGTGAGGGGTGGGCCGCCGTCACCACCCACCGAGTGCTGGCGTACAACCCGGCGGCCGAGGGACAGCGGTTCGAGTCGGTCGACCGGCCGAACGTCAGCGGGATCGATGTCGACGCCTCGGGCGACCGACGCCTCCTCGGATGGGGACTGCGCGCCGCCGTCTACGGCGTGGCCGCCCTCGGCGGCGGCGGCGCGCTCGACGCGCTGAATCTCGGCGCGACGTTATCGGTCGACGCCGGCGCCGAGGCCGCACCCGTGGGGAGCGTCCTCGCGGTGACCGAGGCGCTCGCAAGCGCCCTCGCCCTACTCACGACGCTCCTCCTGGTCGGCGGCGCCGTCACGGTCGTCGTCGGCCTCGGCCTCCTCGGCCGGTATCTCCGAACCCGCCAGCCCGCCCTGGTCGTCGAGCGGTTCGGCGCCGATCCGATTCGGCTGTCGGCGCCCCGGGCGGACGGAGAGCGGGCGGCGACGGCGCTCGCGGCCGCGCTCGACGACCGGTGATCCAGCGGCGGTCCCGATGATATATGCCTCTCGGTGGCGTACGAGGTGACGATGGAAGTCCGGCGGTTCCTCCGGGGACAGATCGACGACGACCGCCTCGACCGCGTCGTCGCGGAGGTCGCATCCCGATACGAGCGGGAAGAGCCATCCGTGCGCTTTCTCGACGCCGACAACTGGCTCTCGACGCCGCTCGTCCTCGACGAAGAACTGTTCGTGAAAGTAATCTCTCGACAGAACTCCCTGGTGCACGCGCTCATCACCACTGGCCGCAACCTCGGCGTCTTCTCGACGGGCACCGAGGGCTTTTTCGAACATTTCGGCACGCCGTACGGGATGGCGAAGCACGAACTCGATGCGACCGAGCGGATGCGGTCGATTGGGGTAAATGCGCCCGAACCGCTCGAAGCCCTGGAAGTAGACGGCCTCGGCGTGGTCGTCCTCGAATATCTCCCGGAGTTCCGGCCGCTGGACGAACTCGACCAGGAGACCGAACGCGAACTCGCGCCCGAACTGTTCGGTGCGCTCCGGACGATGCACGACCACGGCCTCGCACACGGCGACCTCCGGGCGGAGAACGTCCTCATCCTCGACGACACCCTCTATTTCATCGATGCGACGAACGTCGGAGCGGACGGGCGCGACGCCGCGCGGGCGTACGACGTGGCCTGTGGGCTGGCGGCGCTAGAACCCCTCATCGGGGCGCAGGCGACCGTCGAGGCGGCGGCGACTGCCTACTCGGCGGCGGAACTCCTCGAAGCCCTCGACTTTCTGGACTTCGTCAACATCCGTCCGGATCACGACTGCGACGCCGCGGCGCTCAAAGGGGAAATCGAGAAACTCGCCGCGTGAGTGCGAACGGAGAGAGGGGTGGACGGGAGCCGATGGGTGGGATCACCCCCGCCGGGCAACGGGCGATCCGACCCGAGGTGTCCCGGGATGAACCGGGGCGGGTGACGACGTGGTGGAGTTTGATTGCCGAGTCTCGACGAGAAAAGCGTCGATGCGTCGGCACGCGGCAGTAGTTCCCTCTCCGGTATAAACCCACCGACCCCGGTCTGGCGTCGGTCAGTCGCGCCGGTCGCGCAACGCCGGAAAGTCCTCGCGCACCGCCTCGACCCGGTCGGGATCGATCTCGGTGACGACGAGCGTCGGGTCGTCGCCGGCGCTCGCGACGGGCGTCCCCCACGGGTCGTAGACGGTCGACCGGCCGAGGAGCGTGGCGTCCTCGAACGCGGCGGCGCCGTTCGCGGCCGCGACATAACAGAGGTTCTCGATGGCTCGTGCCTGCGACAGGGTCTGCCAGTGTTCGACCCGCGGGTACGGCCACGCACTCGGGACGCAGACGAGCGTCGCGCCACGATCCGCCAGTCGGCGATAGAGTTCGGGGAACCGCAGGTCGTAACACGTCGACATCCCGACGGTAAAGCCCTCGAACGCGACGGTCGAGAGCGACTCGCCGGGGGTGAGCAGGCGCGTCTCGGCGGATTCGTAGCCGAAGAGGTGGTGTTTGCGGTATACCCCGCGTCGACGGCCGTCGCGGTCGTAGAAGACACAGGTGTTGGCCAGCCCTTCGGTCGCGGGCACGTCGACGCCGGCGGCGGCGCTAGCGGCCAGATCCTCGACGTGGCTCCCCCCCAACAGCCCGACGCCGTGGTCGGCCGCGAGGTCGGCGAGCCGGTCGAACGTCGGGCCGTCGAGGCCCTCGGCCGCCCGGGCGTACGTGTCGAACGCGAAGTAGCCGACGGTGAACAGTTCCGGGAGGACGATCAGGTCGGCGCCCCGGTCGGCGGCGTCGGCGACGGCCGTCGCCGCGCGGTCGACGTTCGCGTCCACGTCGCCCGCGGTCTGGTCGAGTTGGGCGAGCGCGAGTTTCATGCCGGGAGTTCGAGGTCACGCCGGAGCGCCGCTTCCAGGTTGTCGAGTTCGTCGTCGAGTCGGCTCCGGAAGAACCGTTCGACGCCAGGGAGGCGCCCGTCGACGACGAACTCGTTGTGGAGGCGACAGCCCGTCTCGGTGTCTTCGATGCGATGCTCGCCGGTGACGCGCATGACTTTCGACCGACCCACGAACTTCACGTGTCTGGGCTCCTTGCGCTCCACGTCTTCGGTTTCGACCGTCGCGGTTCGGTCGACCACCGGGAGGTTGAGGTCGATATGCCAGGTGGCGTGGTTGCCGTCGACTTCGTAGTCGCGAACGACGCTGATCGCACCGGCGCGCTTGCCGGGGTCGGCGATGAACTGCCAGACGCGTTCGGCCGGTGCCTCGAACTCGAACGCCCGCCGGACACGTACGGTCATACGAAGTGGTTCCGGCGCGCGCTAAAAAATCCGTGGGGTTAGCCCTGCGTGACGCGCCACGTCGTCGACCGCGCGCGCCCCCACTTCTCGATCTCCACGTCCTCGGATTTTTCCGCCAGCCGGGGGAGCCGCGAGCCGACCTGCTTGGCGGTCAGGCCGATAGCGTCGGCGATGTTCTTCGCGCGGAAGTAGCGTTCACCCCGAGAGACGCTGTCGTGGAGGTACGCGAGGATTCGCCGCTCCTCTTCGGTCAGGGAGGTCATCGTTCACCCCCAGTAGGGGACTCAGCGTCTTAACTCTTTCAAGGACGAGTCGCCATCGGGCCGGTGATGCGATCAGACGTACGCCTGAACCGCCACGACCGCGAGCAGGGCCGCCACGATAGCGAGGGCGAACCCGCCGGCTTTCGCCAACTGGCCGGGCGCCGCGAGCATCGCGGCCGCGCCGCCGAGCGCAAACACCGCAAAGAGGACGCCCAACCCGACTCCTTTGTCCGTTCCGGCGGTATCGTGTGCCATACGCCGTGGTGTAGTGGGCCACACTTAGCTCATTCGACTCGGTCACAAAACCCTAAGCACCGGGAGCCGTACCCCGAGTATGGACTTCAGCCTCTCCGCTGAGCAAGCCCAGATCCGGGAGATGGTCGCCGACTTCGTCGACGAGGAGGTCGTTCCCGTCGCCGCCGACATCGACGAGACGGACACGTTCCCCCGGGATCTGATCGACCAGATGGCCGACCTCGGACTGATGGGGATGCCGTTCGCCGAGGAGTACGGCGGATCGGGGCTCGACTATCACGCCTACGCCGCTGCACTGGCGGAGATCAGTCGCGGGAGCGGCGGCCTCGGGACGGTCGTCGCCGCCCACACCAGCCTGGCGGGCGGGATGCTCGACTCCTTCGGCTCCGAAGCACAAAAGGAGCGATTCCTGACGCCGCTGAACGAGGGGAGGGACATCGGCGCGTTCGCGCTCTCGGAGGCGGATGCCGGGAGCGACGTGCCCGCGATGGAGACGACGGCGATCCGCGACGGCGACGGGTACGTCGTCAACGGCGAGAAACTCTGGATCTCCAACGGGTCAGTCGCCGACACGGTAGTGCTGTTCGCCAAGACCGATCCCGACGCCGGGCGGAAGGGCATCTCCGCGTTCGTCGTCCGACCCGAGGAGGACGAGGGGTTCCACGTCGAAGGGACGGAACACAAACTCGGCGACAAGGGCTGTCCGACCGCCGAACTCCGCTTTGCCGATATGCGGGTGCCGGCGTCTCGGCGTCTCGGCGACGAGGGCGACGGCTTCGTGCAGGCGCTGAAGACGCTCAACGCCGGGCGGATCACTATCGCCGCCCGCGGTGTCGGCATCGCGCGGGCAGCGCTCGACGAAGCTCTCGCGTACGCGGAGGAACGCAAGCAGTTCGACCAGCCCATCGCCGACTTCCAGGCTATCGGCCACAAACTCGCGGATATGGACACGAAGGTACAGGCGGCGCGCCTCCTGATGCACCGGGCGGCCGACCGGAAGATTCGGGGCGAGCGGTTCGTCAAGGAGGCTGCACAGGCCAAACTCTACGCCAGTGAGGTGAGCCGCGAAGCCGCCAACGAGGCGATCCAGATCCACGGCGGCTACGGGTATACGAAGGACTTCCCGGTCGAGCGGTTCTACCGCGACGCCAAACTCAACGAAATCTACGAGGGAACGAGCGAGGTGTTGCGCAACACCATCGCGGACGAACTGCGGTGAGGCGGGCGACCGGAAGGTTCGACTACCGCCAGTTCGTCCCGATAGGTATGTCGGATACGGCAGGCGACGACGGCGACGAAATCGTCGCGAATTACTACGAAACGAGCGACGAACGCGTGCTCTCGTTCGAACGCGACGGCCGGACGGCAGCTATCGCCCAGAACCGCGACGGCTACGCGATGGTGATGGTACGCCCCGGCGTCGACGCCGACGAACTGGAGCGGTACTACGGACTGGAGATGGCGCTGGATCACGTCGCCGAACTCCTCGGCGTGCGCGTCGACGACCTTCCGGTGCCCGACCCGGCGGCCGACATGGGAATGTGAGCTACCCGGTCCAGTAGAACCGCGGGCCGAGCGTGAGATAGGCGAGCGCCAAAAACAGGAGGGCGAAGGCGAACACCTCGCCGGGCCGCCCCTGGAAGGCGATGGCGAGCACCTGTACGACGCCCATTACGATAGCGTCCTGCGGGTGGAGGTCGGGGTACGTGATCCGTGTGACCATGAGCGCCGCGAGGAGGCCCGACAGCGCGACCAGAAGCGTGGGGCCGACGAATCCCGCGAGGACGCCCGCCGAGAGGATCGTCGCCGCGAGCGTCGACGGCGCGCCCTTGGTCTCGGCGGCGTCGCTATCGTAGGCCGTGTAGAGGCCGAGGCGCGTGACCGCCATCGCCACGTAGAGCCCCGGGAGGAGGAGGCCGAGGGCGTACAGCACGGGCCGCCCCGCGAACGTCCAGGAGTCGGCCATGCGCGACGCGATGAGGAGGGCGGGCGCGACGCCGAAGGAGGCCACATCGGCCAGCGAGTCGAGATACGGGCCGGCGGGCGTCCCGCCGCGCTTGCGGGCGATGACGCCGTCGAGGCCGTCCGCGACGGCCGCCAGCAGGACGATCCGAGCGGCCAGCGCCGCGTCGCGGGTCGCGACGAACGCGGCCAGAAACCCAAGCATCGCGTTGCCGACGGTGACGGCATCCGCGAGACCGAGACGGCCCACGAACCGCGGTTGCATACTCGCTCCGTCTGCCACCGGGGATTTACGTCTTTATATCCCCGGTTCGACCCGCGAACCACGACGCATTTATCCGTCGACCCCGGACGTTCGGGTATGCGCAGACGCCGGGTACTCGCGACGCTCGGGTCGGCGGCCGTCGCCGGCGCCGCAGGATGTGCCGCCGTCGGAGGTTCCGGCGGCGTCGACGGCGACGTGGGGATGACCGCGACGGCGTTCAAACCGGCGACGATTACGGTCGCCGCCGGCGACGAGGTCGTTTGGTACAACAACAGCGCCCGCGCCCACTCCATTACCGCCTACGGCGACAAGATTCCGGAGGGGGCCGACTACTTCGCCACCGGCGGCTACGACTCCGAACAGGCCGCTCGCGAGGCGTGGGACGGCATGAGCGGTTCGATCACGACCGGGGAGCGGTACAGACACACCTTCGAGGTGCCCGGTCGCTACACCTACTTCTGCATCCCGCACGAACGCGCAGGCATGGTCGGCCAGGTCGTCGTCGAGGAGTGAGCGCCCGCAACACCGCACCCGCGACCCGATCCGACCCGTCGAGCCGCTTGTGTGAGGCGAGTCTAACAGAGGACGGCGCATAGACCCTCGGCTCGCGGGTGGCGAACGGAAAACGGTCGGTCCGTCAGTCCTCGACGGCGACGTCTTCCTCGTCGACGTCGACTGCGGCCTCTTCCTCGGCGGCGACCTCTTCGGGGCGCGCTTCGAGGGTGAGCTTCTGCACCTCGACCCGACGGAGCGGGTAGATGGTCTTGGCCTCGCCGTAGATGGCCGAGGAGAGCCGTCCCTCGACACAGCTCTCGACGAACGACTCGAAGTCGCGTTCGGCGGCCGCCTCCTCGACGAGGTCGATCATGATCCGTCGGATGGCCTGCTCCTGGCTGCGGTCGGCCTTCTTCGTCGTGAACGCGACCGGCTGGACGCGGACGCGGTAGTCGTCCGTCGTCAGTACCGTGATGGTCGCGTCGATTTTCGAGGCGCCGCGGCGCACGAGACTCCGCAGGTAGTCCCGCGTGAGTTCGTGCTTGACGAACTCCGTGTAGGCGGAGTCCGACCCCACGTCCGTGATCTTGAACGTGAGTTTGGTGTTGTTCGCCCCGGCGTCGTCAGTGAGTTCGCCGAGGGTCGTCTCGATGGTTCGACCGATGATCTTCTCCGGTTCGTCAGCAACCGTCTGGCCGAGTTCCTCCCGGTCGTACTGCTCCGGGGCGAAAACCGTGTACCAGCGCTTGCCGCGTTTCTGCTTGGATACTGAACGTTCACTCATAGTTGTGTCTGTGTTCGCGTGCCGTTCGTGCGACGGTCTCCGCGACCGTCAGGTTCACCACGTAGTCGTCCACGGTCGACTGCAGACCGCTCGCAGTCTCGCGTTCGAGCGTCGTCCTGACGACATCGTCCGCCACGGTCGTCGACATCGACGGCGTGTTGTCCGGCCGGAGTGCGGCCGCCACCGTCGACGCGTCGCCGTGAGTCGTCTCGACGCAGGCGCGTTTCATAGCGCCTCCCTGAACGCCGTGATCAACCGCGATACCTCTGCATCCTCGAACCGCGCCGTCGCCCGCCGGGCGTCGCCCGCGCTCCGACCGTCGGCGTCGACCGCCCGCACCGCGTCGCGCATCGTCCGTCCGAGGTTGGAATCGACGCCCGCCGTCCGCGTCGCCGCGGCCGCCCGCCCGTCGCCAGCGACGACCAGAACGACCGGTTCCGGCGACTGGAAGTCCCGACAGAGTCGGGCCACCGTTCCGAGTCGTCCCGGATCGCCGCCGTCGACGCGCGCGACGAAGACGCCGTCGTATCGGCCCGTCGTCGCGTCGGCGAGTGCGGTGTGTACCGCCTCGGCGTGGGTGCGCCAGGCGGCGAGCGTCGCCGTCCGGGGCGCCGCTTCGTTCCGGATCGCGAGGGCGACGCCCGTCCCCGGCTGTTCGCGTGCCGCGGCGTCGAGCACGTCGCCGAAGCCCTCGACCGTCGCGAACCGACCATCCGGTGTCGCGTGCGGGCGAAGCGCCCGTTCGACTGCCTCGGCGGCCCGCGCCGACGACGCCGTCGCCTCGACTGCCAGCCACGACGCGACGCGACGGTGATCCTTCTCGGACGGCTCCGCCGGAAAGTCGAGCTCCGCCAGAACCGCCCGTGCCGCCTCGGGATCGCCCGAGACCGGCGCGTGAACCAGCGTCGAGTGCGCGAGGCCGTCCTCGAGGTCGGCGGTCGGCACCGCCAGTCCGGGACGACGTTCGATCCGCTCGCCGGCCGCGTCGAGCAACGTCGACGCGCCGCCGACGGGGTGGTCAGCGGCCGTCACCCCCGCGAGCGCGAGGATCGAGTCGGGGGCGACGCCGAGTTCACGAACCGCCTCGGCGGCCGTGAGACTCGCCGGGCGGTCGCCACCCGTGAGCGCGAGATCACCGCCCGTCGCGCCGGGGCCGAGACCGACGACGACGTCGGCGTCCTCGCCGTCGATAGCGACCGGATCGGGCACCGGGTCGACGCGAACCTGGAACGGAATCGAGCAGTCCCTGCACGCCCGCACGAGGACGCCACTAGCGGCCAGAGCATCGCCGTCGGCGGCCGCGACGATCCGAACGAACGGGGCGTCACGGAGCGCGGCGGCGACGTCGGCCGCGTCGGCGTCCTCGACAGCTGCGGGCGCGGTGGACATCTACCCTACTCCTCCAGCAGTTCGACGGCGACGTCGTAGCTGTACGTGAACTCCTCGTCGAGTTCGTCGCCGCGGTAGTAGTCGACCACGCGGCGGATCTTCGACTCCGTGTTCTGGAGCGCGCGCTTGTTCTGGTGATCCTGCGGGTTCGCCTGCATGTGCTCACGCAAGCGGATCGCCCGCTCCATCAGGTTGCGCAGATCCTCGGGCAGTTCCGACCGGGCGTCGTTGGCTTCGAGGATCTCCGTGATCTTCTGGCCCGTCGCCAGTTTCACGTCGGGGATCGGCGTCCCCTTCACGCCCTCGTCGCGCAGTTTCATGCCGATGACGCTCGGATCGTGCCCCTGTTCCGCGAGTTCGACCACGCGGGCCTCGATCTCCGCTTCGTCCACGTCGCTCCACTCCGGGGGTTCGTCTGCCACCGGCTTGTCCGAACCGGACGAGCCACGGCGGCGGGTGTGCATTCGTGCCATAGATTGATTGGAACCGCACAGACCGCAGAAGCGTATCCGTGCACCGACGACTGTCGGTACACGCACTACCGCAATCCCAAGCCCAGAGGGCGAGTCAGATTTGCGGTCGCGCCGTTCCCGCTGAAACCTTCGGGTTCGCGCACTAAATCGTTTCGAATCGAGGGCCTCGACTCACGCGCCGTGGTACGTCATCTCACCACTGACGGCCGAGTCGAAGCCCTTATTACGCGTACTGCGGTACGAAACGTTGCGTTCGAGGGCTCGTAGATCAGGGGTAGATCACTCCCTTGGCATGGGAGAGGCCCCGGGTTCAAATCCCGGCGAGTCCATCGGAGAGACCGAGTTCTACGAGGGAGCGAGAATGGGCGAGACGGGATTTTAATCAGGGAAGTCGCAGCGCCGAGCGGAGCGAGGCGACCGTCTTCCCGTGGTTCAAGCCCCGGCGAGTCCACTTCTTTACTCACTTCGTTCAGTCGTGGACTCGCTGACGTCCCGCTCGCTCCGCTCGCGGGAATCCTGGTGAGTCCAGGTGCGCATTTCCGCATTTACTCGCCCAGCGGTGCGAACGTGATCAGCTGCCGAACGGGGGTTCGAGCGGTCGCCCGGCCACCAACTGCGCCGAGCAGCGACACGGAGGAGTCCCGTTCTGCCAGCCCCGAACGTTCCACCGCGACGCGGATCCCGGAAACTGAAATCGCGATACACGCGAGGTGAGCAACTTCCGGAAGCGTCCCACCTTCGAACTCAACAGCGCGCGTGAGTCGGTGGGTGCAGACGAGAGCGCCGCATACGCCCCCGTCGGAACGGACAGCGAGACAGTCGTCGGATCTCGGCTGCATACCCCCGCCCCGGCAACTCGTGGAGCGGGGCCGTGGGAAACGCCACGGCGCCGGCGTGGCGTCACCAGAGACGGACGGGAAATTATCAACACTGATTCGGATGACACAACCCCTTTTACCGCTGCGGGTCGGGGACGTGTATGAGTGGGGTCACAGAAACGGGGATAAAGGGCCTGCGACGCACGCTCCGGAATCATCTGAAGTACATTCCACGGGGGGACAGCATCCCCGAGGAGACCTGGCAGGCACGCCACCGCAACATCGTCATCCTCCTGGCTGCCCACGCGCCCTTTCTGTTCGGGCTCGGGACGTTCACCGGAACTGAGCCGTACGTCACGGGGGCGACGTTCACTGCCGAACCGCTGGAGTACGTCCTCCTCGGTGTCGGCGTGATTATCGGCATCGCGCTGTTGGCGAGCTGGTCTCGACTCGGTCGACGCGTTCGGACGGCGCTCGCGTCGGTCGGGTTGATGATGGCGTCGGCCATCCTCGTGTACTTCTCCGGCGGCTTCATCGAAGCACACTTCCACTTTTTCGTCATGACCGCCGTGGTCGCCATCTACGAGGACTGGGTGCCCTTCTTCGTAGGGGTGCTGTACGTGGCGATCCAGCACGGCTACTTCGGTATGATGAATCCCAGCGCGGTATACAACCACACCGCGGCCATCCAGAACCCGTGGGGCTGGGCGTTCATCCACGCGGTCTACATCCTCGGTCTCTCGGGGGCGCTGATCCAGAACTGGATCTCCATCGAGCGTTCGCGGGAGGAGACGAAAGAGCAGATCCAGAACGTCGAGGAGAGCGACCAACTGATCGAGGATCTCCAGGAGAAACAAGACGAGATCGAAGCGGCGAAAGCCGAGGCCGAGGCTCGACAGGCGGAGGTCGAGCGCCTGAACGAACAACTCCTGCGGCACGCGGACGACGTCGCGGCCGCGATGGACGCCGTCTCGAACGGCGACCTCACCGCCGATCCGCCGACGGACACGGATATCGAGGCCATCGACGAGATCAGCGTCGCGTTCGAGGACATGACGGGGGAACTCTCCTCGACCATCCGAGACCTCCGGGAGTTCGCGGCGACCGTCGAGCGGACGACCCGATCCGTCCACGACGAGACGGAGGAACTCGAGCGCACACAGCAACGACTGGCGGACGACGTTCGGGAGTTCGCGACCGCCCTCCGTGAGCAGGCCGGCGAACTGGAGTCGACGACCGAGGAGTTGAGTACGCTCTCGGCCACCATCGAGGAGATAGCGGCGAACTCCGACGAGGTGTCGAACGAGGCCAGTAACGCGGCCGACGCAGCCGAATCCGGCATGACGACCGCGGCGGAAGCGATCGAGGCAATCGAACACGTCGAGGGCACCGTCGCGGAACTCGCGAGCCTCGTCGAGTCGCTCGATAGCCGGATGGACGACGTCGCCGAGAGCACGGATCTCATCGACGATATCGCCGAACAGACGAACATCCTCGCCCTGAATGCCAACATCGAGGCGGCGCGGGCGACGGGTGAGGGTGACGGCTTCGCCGTCGTCGCCGACGAGGTCAAATCCCTCGCCAACGAGACGCAGAACCACTCGGCGGCGATAGAGCGGACGATAGACGAGACGATAGCCGATGTCGACCGGGTGCAAGCCGAAATGGAGCAGACCAAAGCGGAGATCGAGACGGGCAAAACGACGATGAACGACGCCAGCGACGCGTTCACCCACTTGACCGAGACGGTCGAAGGCGTCGACGCCTCGGTCAACGAAGTCGCTGCAGCGACTGACGACGGTGCTCGGACGACCGAAGAGGTTGTCGACACCATCCAGCGGGTGGCAGAACGCTCCCGTACGGTCGCGGAACGGAGCGAGTCGCTCGCGGATCGTGTCGAAACCGGCGCGACGACCATCTCCGAGATTCGGGGACAGCTCGATAGCCTCACCGAGCAGACGGCGAACCTGGAAACACAGCTCAACGCGTTCACGTGTGTCACGGGAGACGACGCCGACCCGATCCCGAACCGACACTGAGTGCGGATCGGGTGAGTACTGGCCGTCAGGCGCCCGCCGACGCCCGATGCCGCTCCCCGACCGGTCGGCGTGATCGACTCCGGCATTCCGACGCGCCACAGTTACGATGCTGGCTCACGGATCGGTTCGGTGATGCCCTCCCCCGAACCGTACGACCACGTGACTCTGACCGACACCGGCCATCCGGATGGAATCTACCGCGTCGTCGGCACGAACGACGGGACGGTGACGCTGTTGCACGTTGCCGACGGAGACGGGTGCCGCATCAACACCGGCGAACTCGTGACGGTCAGTGCCGACGAGTTCGAACGGGTCGATCCAGCCGGGATTCCGACGGTCGACCGCTCGTTCGGAGGCACCGCCGTCGGTGCGTTGGGCAGGGGATACGGGTCGCTCCGGGCGTTCGGTGCCCAACTGGCGGCACATCCACTCCCGTCGAGTGTGGCCGCCTTCCTCGTCGTGGTCGGTGTCGGAGGCGACCGACTCGGATCGGTTCCGGATCTCGCACTGGGTGGGCTGATACTCGTCGGGAGCCTCGGCCTCGCGTATATCGGCGGCGGCCACCTGTAGCGTCGCCGCTCGGCCACAGTCGTTGGGTGTGAGGGTCGGTGTCGTAGTTGCTGACGTCGAGTTCGCCGAGTTGCGGCGGCGCCGAGAGACCGTCGTCGAGGGTCGCTACACCCGGCGAGGGGGCTCCCGAACGTCACGCCGGCAACCAGGAGGGCTGTGCGGCGAGTGAGGATACGGTGGTCGCGTTCCCCCAGCGGCCTGAACGTCCCTGCTGACGGTCTTACGCCGTCGCGTTGCCGGCCGGCCTGGCCTCGTAGACGACTTGCACCGTCGTCGTCACGGTGACGGGGCCGGATTCGATGTCTGACGGCGGGGCGGCGGTCGGAACCGGCGTCGCCGTCATCGCCGCGCCGCCGGCCTCGCCGGCCCGCCGCGGGGCGCCCACGCTGGTGGTCTGGATCACCCGAACGCCGGTGACCGTGAGGTTCGCGTCGGCGGCGAGCGCGCGGGCCTTGCTCCGCGCGTCGGCCATCGCGGCGCTCCGCGCCTGCCGTTCGAGTTGGCGGCGACGCTCCGCCGAGAGCGTGAATCTGACATCGTCGATCTCGGTCGCACCGTTCCCCACCGCCGTGTCGATGACCGCTCCGACGCGGTCGGGGTCGTCGACCGTGATCTGGAAGTCGTGTGAGGCACGGTACTGGATGCGGGGCTCGGCACCCTCCTCCCGGGGACGGCGCCGATCCTGGTCGATGTCGTACCGTTCCGTACGGATCTGCTCGTCGCCGATACCGATGCGTTCGAGCGCGGTGCGCATCTGTGACGTGTGCTCTGCGAGTCGCTGTCGAGCAGTCGCCGCATCGGGAGCGGTAGCGACGACGGCGACCCGGACGACCGCCTGGTTCGGGTCGGCGTCGGCGCTACCGCTCCCGGCGACGCGGATGGTGCTCTCGGACTGTGGCGTATCCGTCGCTTCGGCCGTTGGGGACTGTGCCGACGACGAGGATCCGGCCGAACAGCCGGCGATCACGAGCAGGAGCGCGATGCCGACGGCAGCGAGCGTGTGGTGACGCATGACAGTCGGACGGTCGCTCGTGAGGGATAAATGTCTCGTGGAGACACAAACGCCGGTTTGACGCACGCGGCGGCCTGCCTCGCCGCTCTGCCGCTACCGTCGGGCAAGCACGGACACAGCATTGATACCGATACGACTGCTCGGAGTAGTGCATGGAGACGCCGGCGGAGATGCCCCGGGGACGCGGTCGCCAGCGAGGCGGAGACAGGAGCGCCGGAGTGGGGTGGCGTGTCGGTGGCTGAGACGGCGCTGCTCGAAGTCGGCGTGATGTTCGCCGTGGTCGCCGGAATCGGCTTCGTCGCCGACCGGGCGAACCTCTCGCCCATTCCGTTTTACATCCTCGCGGGGATCGGTTTGAACGAGTTCGTCCTCGGGCGGGTCGGCCTGCCCGCGGTGTCGGCGAGCGGGTTCGTCGAAGTTGGCGCCGAACTCGGCATCGTCTTCCTCCTGTTTTTCCTGGGGTTGGAGTTCAACTTCGACCGATTGCTCGCCGACCGGAAGCGGATCGGAACGGCCGGCATCGCCGATTTCGTCGTCAACTTCGGTGTCGGCCTGGGACTCGGCGTCGTCCTGTTCGGGGGCCTCCTGCCCGCCCTGTTGCTCGCCGGCATCGTGTACGTCTCGTCCAGTGCCGTCATCACGAAGTCGTTGCTGGATCTGGGGTGGATCGCCAACCCCGAGAGTTCGCCGCTGCTCGGCGTGCTGGTGTTCGAAGACCTCGTGATCGCCATCTACCTCGCTATCGTGACCGTGTTAGTGACCGGAGGTGGCGACCTGGGTGCGGCGACCCGATCCATCGGCATCGCCCTCGGCTTCATCCTCTTGCTCGTCGTCCTGGTGGCCACTGGAACGACACTGTTCGAGCGCCTCCTCGAGACGCAGTCCGCGGAGTTTTTCGTCCTCCGGGCGGTGGGCGTGACGGTGCTTCTCGCGGGAGCGGCCCTCGCCGTCGGCGTCAGTGAAGCCGTCGCCGCGTTTTTCGTCGGCATGGCGTTCAGCGCGACGGAGTACGTCCACGAACTCGAATCGGCGCTCGCCCCGATCCGAGACACCTTCGCCGCCGTCTTCTTCTTCTGGATCGGTCTCGTCACCGATCCGTTCCTGTTCGTCGAGGCCATCGACGTGATCGGAATCACCGTCGCGGTCACGACGCCCGCGAAACTCCTCAGCGGCGTCTACAGCGGGCGGGTGTACGACCTCGACGACCGCCGCTCGCTCCGGGTGGGACTGGCGATGGTCACTCGCGGGGAGTTCTCGCTCATCATCGCCGCCGTGGCGCTGGCGGGCGCGGGAACCACCCTGCCCGCCGCGACCGCCCAGACGATGTACGCGATGGCGGTCGGATACGTCCTCGTGATGAGCAGTCTCGGGACGACGCTGATGCAGGTCTCGGGCCGGTTCGAACGGCTGTTGCTGTCGGTTCGGGGCTGATCGCGCGGCCACCCACGGCCGCGTGGCGTTTAAGAACCGACGGCCCGGAGTGTCGGTATGCGGGTGTACGAGTCGGAGGTGCCCGGCGTCGGTCGGAAGTTCGAACTCGAACTCACGGGCGGCAAGAGCGTAGTGGTCGTCGTCCACCACGACGGCCGGTGTGAGCTGTTCCGACGGGAGAGTCCCGACGCCGACGGCGAGAAAATTCTCGACCTGAAAGGCGAGCAAGCCAACCGGCTCGGCTCGATCCTGGAGGGGGCGTACTTCGAATCCGTCGACATCGACTCGCTGTCAGTACCCCTCGGCGAGGCCATCATCGAGTGGGTCGAGGTGGAGCCGGAGTCGCCGGTCGCCGGCAAGACACTCGAGAACTCGACGATCAGAACCGAGACCGGAACCTCGATCATCGCGATCCAGCGCGGCGAGGAGACCATCCCGAACCCGGCGGCCGACACCGAACTCGAAGCTGGCGACCTGCTCGTCGCCGTCGGGACGCGCGAAGAGCAGGCCGAACTCGCCGCCCTGGTCGAGGCGGAGACGACGCCGGACGGCAGCTAGTTCGGCTCTCGGAGGCAGCGCCGCGACACCGGCACTGGACTTTTGCCGTCGCCGCTCCCAGGGGACACCATGGCACACACACTCCTCGACTACCAGGATGTCGACCCGGTGGGTGGCGGCCTGCATTTCCTGCGGGACGCCCTCGACTGTTCGAACCTCGGCGTGTCGGTGCTCGACGTCGATGCGGGGTGGAGCGGCAAGCCCCACGACCACGCCGGCGACGGGCAGGAGGAGGTGTACGTCCTCGTCGAGGGGGCGGCGACGGCGACGGTCGGAGACGAGTCGGTGTCCCTGTCGGCCGGTGACGCGCTACGCGTCGACCCCGAGACGACCCGACGGATCGACGCCGATGAGGAGTGTCTGTTCGTAATCGCAGGCGCGCCCTGAGTCAGACGCGTGCCTCCAGGTCGACGAGGGCCGCCTCGTCGTCGACGTCGACGGTGACGAGGTGACGACGGCCCATCGACCGTGGGCGTTTCGCCCGACGGCGGCCGAGCCACCGCCAGCCCAGTTCTCGCAGTTTCCGACGCTGTGCACGGTCGAGTCGGGATCGGTGAGAGTCGCTCGTGTCGCTCATGGCTCGGTCGTCCGGACGACGGCTCCGTCCGTCGATCCGGTTCCAACGCCGACCACTCGGCACCCGACCGACTTCAACCTGTGGGTACGTGTCACACTGCGCTACTGTTCGGCGTCGTGACTCGGTACATCCACAAAAACAATTATGGACTCCGACGGACACCTTCGAATAGTCATGCAGAAACCGCTCCTGGTGACCGACTTCCTCGACAGAGCCCGGGACTACTACGGCGATCACGAGGCGGTCGTGTCGACGACTGGCGACCGATACACGTACGACGACCTCGGCGAGCGAGCGGATCGGTTCTCGGCGGCCCTGCAAGCCCGCGGCATCGAGAAGGGCGACCGGGTGGCAGTGCTCGATCCGAACACGCACTACCATCTGGAGGCAGCCTACGGCATCATGCAACTCGGTGCGATCCACACGCCGCTCAACTACCGACTCGCGCCGGACGACTTCGAGTACATCCTCTCGGACGCGGACGTCGACGCCATCTACGCCGACCACGAGTACGCGGGAAAGATCGAAGCGGTTCGCGACGCCGTCCCGACGGAGACGTTCGTCACGAACGACCCGAACGCGGTCGACGGCGACTGGGAGGGGTTCGACGCCATCCTTGACGCCGCGCCGGCGACGTACGACCGGCCCGAGATGAGCGAGGACGAGGTCATCACCATCAACTACACCTCGGGCACGACTGGCGATCCGAAGGGGGTGATGCGCAGTCACCGGTGTGAGACGCTCCATGCCTACCTCACGACGATCCATCAGGACATCGGCGACGACGACGTGTATCTCTGGACGCTCCCGATGTTCCACGTCAACGGCTGGGGCCACATCTTCGCGATCACTGGCATGGGCGCGAAACACGTCTGCACGCGCGGTATCGACGCCGAGTGGCTCTTCGATACCGTCGTCGCGGAGGACGTGTCCTACCTCTGTGGCGCGCCGACGGTGCTGAACATGCTGATCGACTACTACGAGGAACACGACGTGCAGACGCAGGGCGACAACGATGTGCGCATCGCCACCGCGGGGTCGGCGCCGCCCGAGGCGACCATCCGCACCGTCGAAGACGAGTTCGGCTGGTATCTCAAACACGTCTACGGCGCCACGGAGACCGGGCCGCTGGTCACCACCTCCGACGCGCGCCGCTTCTTTGACGACGACCCCGACCGCTTCGCAGTGAAAAAACGGCAGGGACTTGGCTTCCTGGGTACCGAAATCCGTGTCGTCGACGAGGACGGCGAGGACGTGCCGCCCGACGACGAAACCATCGGCGAGGTCGTCGTCCGCGGCAATCAGGTGATGGAGGGATACTGGGAGAAACCCGAGGCGACGGAAGAGGCGTTCAGCGACCGCATCGAGGGCTACTACCACATGGGTGACCTGGCGACGGTCGACGAGAACGGCATGATCTCGATTCAGGATCGGAAGAAGGACATCATCATCAGCGGCGGCGAGAACATCTCCAGTATCGAACTCGAGGACACGCTGTTCGAACACCCGGCCGTCGGCGACGTGGCGGTGATCCCCGCGCCGAGCGAGGAGTGGGGAGAGGAGCCGAAAGCCTTCGTCGTCCCCGCGAACGGCGACCCGGACGCTCCCGGCGTCACCGAGACGGAACTGATCGAGTTCACCCGCGAACATCTCGCGGGGTTCAAGACACTCAAACGGGCCGAGTTCGTCACGACCCTCCCGACCACCGCGACCGGCAAAGTCCAGAAGTACGAACTCCGCTCACAGGAGTGGGAAGACGAGGATCGGATGGTCGGCGAAGGGTAGGGAAAAGGACTTGAGCCGACTCTCCGTATTGTCGTGTCGCAATGCCAACCAGAACCGCGGACGCGACGTGGGAAGGCGATTTGCGTGACGGAAACGGAACGGTCGCCCTCGGAAGCGGCGCCTACGAGGGGGCGTACTCCTTCGGCTCCAGGTTCGAGGACGCCGACGGCACGAACCCCGAGGAACTGATCGGGGCGGCCGAAGCGGGGTGTTTCGCGATGGCGCTCGCGAACGCTCTCGACGACGGCGGGTTCACGCCGGAGCGCATCCACGCGACGGCCAGCGTTCACCTCGACGCCGACGACCTCTCCATCGACGAAATCTCGCTGATCGTCGAGGGTCGCGTCCCCGACGCCTCGCGCGCCGAGTTCCTCGAATACGCCATCGACGCCAAGGAGAACTGCCCGGTGTCGAAGGCGCTCACCGGCCCCAACATCGGTCTCTCCGTCGAGGAGTTCGAGGGCGCCGACTGACGCCTCATACGGATTATTGTAACTGTTTACCGGTGGTTCGCCGGACTGTCTCGGCGAACCACCGGTAATGACTTACGATAAACCGTATCAGTCGTCGGCGTCGACGACCTGCGAGGTGTCGGCGTACAGATCCGCCCGCTCGACGTAGTGGTCGGCGGCCTCGACCCACGACGAGTCGGGAATCTCCTTGACGACTTCCGCGGGCGTCCCCGCGACCAGCGTCTCGGGGGGCACGTCGGTATCCTCGGTGACGACGCTCCCCGCGGCGACGATGGCACGCTCCCCGATGGTGGCGTCGTCGAGGACGATTGCACCCATCCCCACGAGCGCGCGCTCCTCGACGGTCGCGGCGTGGACAATCGCCGTGTGGCCGACGGTGGCGTACGGCCCCACGACTGCGTCCTCGTGACAAACGGCGTTGTCCTGAACGTTCGCGCCCTCGCGAACGACGATGGGCTGGTCGCCACGGAGAGTGGCGTTCGGCCAGACCGACGCGTCACGCTCGACCGTTACGTCACCGATGACGACCGCCGCGTCGTCCACGTAGGCATCCTCGTGGACGGACGGTTCGACGCCGTCGACAGCTCTGAGCACCATGCGTACGCGTCCGTCACCATCATATAAAGACACACCGACCGACGAGCCGTATCGTGACCCCTCGCGGCGGCGACGGCTCCGCGGTCGCCGCCCAAATACATCAGAAATGATATATTAATCAGGAGAGTTTTTGTCCCGTTCGTTGTATGTGGTTGCCACATGGGCGCCACCTCCTACTCGGACGAGCAACTCCGCCTCCTCTCCGACACCACGAACCGGGAACTGGTGGCGATCCTCGACGACGCGGATCGACCGCTCGGCGTCGAAACGCTGGCGGAACGGCTGGTCGACCGCTCCGTCACGGTCGTCAGTACGGCCGAGTACGACGACAGAGTCGAACGGTGGCGTGTCTCGCTCCACCACACCCGCCTGCCGAAACTGGCCGAGGCGGGCCTGATCGAATACGACAGCGAGACGAACACTGTCGACTATCCGGCGACGCCCGACGTGGAGTGGCACGGATCGGCCACGCTCACCGAGATGGTGGCGGAACTCTCGCAGGAGCAGGGACACGCGACCCACGACACCGGCGTGATCACGGGGCAGGAGTCGATCAGCCGGTACGGCCGGCAGCTCACCGCCGAGGCCGAGGACGAGCTCTTCTGCCTCTGTGCCACCGCCGACTTCCTCACCGACGACTGCGTGCGGAGCGCCGAGGACGCACTCGACCGCGGGGTACACCTGGCGGTCGGATCGCAAGACCCAGCGATCCGTGACCGTATCCGCGAGCAGTTGCCGGCGGTAACCACCTGGGAGCCCCAACTCGACTGGCTGAACACCCCGTCGCACCCCTGCGTCGGACGCCTGGTGTTCGTCGACCGACGGACGGTCATGCTCTCTATCCTCGGTGAACCGGACGCCGACGGGACGGACACCGAGGACACGGCCGTCGTCGGCGCGGGCGAAACCCACCCGCTCGTGATCCTGGTTCGAGAGCTGTTGGGTGCCCGACTCGACCACCTCGACTACCAGAGCGACGACTTCCGGAGTGAACCGTTTCAGTAACCATGCGCGATCACACGTCCGACGACGAGAATCGCCCCGATCCGGCACGAACCGCCGACATCACACACCGGATCGACGAGACGGAAACCGTCAGCGAAGCCGTCGTCCGAACCGTCGCTTCGCTCACGGACACACCAACCCTCGACCTCGACCCGCTCTACGGCGTGGTCGACCCCGAACACCTGAATCGGCTGTTCGAGACGGAGCGCGGCGCCGAGGCCCGGGGATCGGTTTCGTTCCGGTTCAACGAGTGTCGGGTCACGGTAACGCCGGAGGCCGTACACGCCCTGGAGAGCGACGCGTGAACGAACCGGCGATGATCGGATCGACGCCGACTGCGGCGCGATCCCACCCGTCGAAACCGCCGAGTGAGGGGCGTATCTACGGCGGCGTCTATGTATCCCGTGTCGCGTCCGTCGAGCCGACCTACGAGCAGGACGGGCAGTGGCCACACGCACCCCGACGGGGATCACGCCGCGACACCTCTCGCCGGCGAGCAGTGGCCGACGACCGACGCGATCGGGTCGTTCGAGAACACACGCGGTTCTCTCCAACGTCTTCGAGGCGCGGGCGATGTCGGCTGGCGACCGTCAGTCGAGGCGGTCGGCGTACGCGTAATCCGCGTCCCCGGCGGTCGGTCGAGCCCCGTCCAGTTCGATCCGCCACCCGTCCAGCGCGGTCGGATCGTCGAGCGACGCTCGCAGGGTCGCCCGCACGTCGCACAGGTCGACCCCGTAGTAGTCGTTCGGGACGCCGTGGAGATACTGGAGGGCCGTCTCGAACAGCGAGCGCATCCCGTCGTCGTTCTCGAAGTCGACGCGTTTGTACGCGCCCGCGGCAACCTGCACCATGCCGTGGAGGAAGGCGCTCTCGGTCGTCCCCGACCCGTAGTTGTACCACTCGTCCTCGAAGCAGTCGTGTGACTCGTGATACGCGCCCGCGTTGTAGAGACGGACACCGTGTACCACCGCCCGGCGGAGGGTGCCGTGTTCCCAGCCGTTGGACGCGCCGCGATCCGCCCGCCACCCGGTCGGATCGCCGGTCGTCGGCGGCCCGACGGTGTAATCCCGGGTGTGCTCGTTCACGTCCCTCTCTACTGCCTACAGCCACCTAACACCGTCGTCGGAGCCGTCGAGCGGAGAGCGGCGGGACGGGACGGAAACGCACTTCAACGCCCACGGCTAGTACCGTGTAATGAGGATTCGAGAGTTCGGCGACGACCCCGAGGTGGCGGTCGTCGCGGGCATCCACGGGGACGAACCCTGTGGCCCGCGGGCGGTCGAGGCACTGCTCGCCGATCCGCCGACATTTCAGCGGCCGGTGAAGTTCGTCGTCGCCAACGAACGCGCCCTCGACCGGGGGGTGCGCTATCTGGATGACGACCTCAATCGCGCGTTCCCCGGGGACGCGACGGCGGAGAGCCACGAACGGCGCCTGGCGAGGAGGCTCCTCGACGAACTCGACGGCTGTACGACGCTGGCGCTCCACTCGACGCAGTCGTACGCGAACCCGTTCGTGCTCGTCGACACCGTCGATCCCGAGGTTGCGGAGCTCTGTGCCCACTTGCCGGTCGACGCCGTCGTGGAGACGGCCGACTACGCCGACGGGCGGCTGATCGCCTACCCCCGAATCGTCGAGGTGGAGTGTGGCCTGCAGTGGTCGGAGCAGGCGGCCGAAAACGCCGAGCGACTCGTGGAGGCCTTCCTCGGAGCGACGGGTGTCCTCCCGACGACCGAGGAGCCGACACACGACCTGCCGGTCTTCCGCCTCACCGGCCGGGTGCCGAAGGCGCCCGCCACCGACTACGAGGTGTTCGTCGAGAACTTCGAACGCGTCCCGTCGGGCGTGCCGTTCGCGTCGGCCGACGGCGACGACCACGTCGCGGATACCGATTTCTACCCCATTCTGATGTCGGCCGGGGGCTACGAGAGCGTGTTCGGATACGCGGGCGAGCGCGTGGGACAACTCACGGACGCCGACGCCGCCGACGCCGTGGCGGACGACTAGTCTTCGCGCGGCGCGAGTTCGACCAGCGTGAGGTCGCGATCCAGCATACAGTAGTCGTGCGGCGGATCGCCGAGCACCTCGTCGATGCGGTACTCGGCGTCGAAGTCGACGCCTTCGGGGACGCAGTAGGAGTGACTCGGGCAATCGGTGTAGGGACACGACCCCGCGAGTTCCGCCTTGCTCCCGGCGTAAGCGACTTTCGAGGGGACGTTCGCGGGGATGGGCGCGGGTTCGACCTCGACGGCACGAACCCCGTCGTCGTGGACGGCACAGTCGAGCGTCTGGGCGTTCTCACGGACATCCGTGATTCGATAGCGGGTGCCAGGAGAGAGGTCGAGACACTGCCCACGGTAGGGACACCCCTCGCACGCGTTCGACTCGCCCCGGAAGACGAACTCGCGGCCGACCTCGGCGAGACGCGTCCCGATGAGCGTGACCTCGGACATGGGAGGTCGTTCTCGTCCTGGCTGGTTAAGCCTCGCGACCGAGGAGTTCGTCGAGACGGTCGAGGTAGTCCTCGCGGGGTATCTGATAGGCGGCGCGGTAGTCGATGTCGCCGGCCGCGAACGCGCGGGCGATATCGCGGGCCGCCGCGACGCCCGCATCCCGAGTGTCGCGGGTCTCCACCCGCGCCTCGACCGCCGGTTCCAGAAACAGCGTGACCGACCACACGTCCGTATCGCGGGCGCCGGGCGGCCGCCGGGGCGACCCCGGCGAGAGGTAGATCGTCGGCAGGCAGGCCGCCGGAAACGCGGCCGTGTCGAACACGTCCGGACGGTAGGCCAAGACGACTCGGCCCCCCGACTCCTCGTTCCAGACCGTCCAACCGTCGGGGAGGTCGTCGAACTCCATACGCGCCGCTTCGTCCCCACGCCCCTATACTCCCCGGATTCCGTCGGGAACCGACCCGCGACCGATCACCGGAACCGGGGGCCGTGACGGTGGTCGCCCGAGTGAATCGCGGAAAGGCTTATGTATGCGTACTACTGACAGTGTTTATAGTCTCGGTTACCAGCGGACCGAGTACCCGTCAGACGGACGCCCCCGCCGCCCACCCGACGTGCCTCGATGACCACCCGACCACGCCGCGGTCGGTCACCGGGTGTAAGTAGTGTTCCCACGGGCCGTGGGTCGCGGTGACAGGCGTTCGCTGGCGGTGCTCGCCCGAGACACCGACGAGACAATGACGAAGGAAACCCTCGAAGACCTCAGCCAGCATTACAAGGAATCGGTTCCGGCAGACCTCCGCGAAGCGAAGCGCTTCGACTGGTATCTGGACGAGGTGTACGACGACCCGCGGATCGCTCGCAACGCCCACCAGCGCGTCGCCGACATGTTCGACTACTACGGGACGGAGTACGACGAAGATGCCGGCGTCGTCGAGTACCGCATGGCCTCGGAAGACCCCTTACACGAGGGGGAAAACACCTTCTACGGTCGCGAGGTGCACGAGTCGATCCACGAATTTGTAAACAAAGTGAAAAGTGGGGCTCGGGGTCTCGGCCCGGAGAAACGCATCAAACTGTTGCTCGGCCCCGTCGGCTCCGGGAAATCTCACTTCGACTGGATGGTGCGTCGGTATTTCGAGGACTACACGATGAGCGACGACGGCCGGATGTACACGTTCCAGTGGGTGAACCTCTGTGACATCGTCCGCGACCAGGATCCCGCGGACGACACGGTCGTTTCGCCGATGAACCAAGACCCCCTCGTCTTGCTCCCACAGGAACAGCGCGACCGGGTGCTCGAACGGCTGAACGACGCGCTCGATGCGCCGTACACGATCCGCAACGAGCAGTCGCTCGATCCCGCCAGCGAGTTCTACATGGATCGCCTCCTGGCCCACTACGACGACGACCTGAAGGCGGTGCTCGACAACCACGTCGAAGTCGTCCGTCTGGTCGCCTCGGAGAACAAGCGCCAGTGTATCGAGACGTTCGAGCCGAAAGACAAGAAAAACCAGGACGAAACCGAGTTGACGGGCGATGTCAACTACTCGAAAATCGCTATCTACGGCGAGTCAGACCCGCGGGCGTTCGACTATTCGGGGGCGTTCTGTAACGCCAACCGGGGGCTGTTCTCCGGCGAGGAACTCCTGAAACTCCAGCGAGAGTTCCTCTACGACTTCCTGCATGCCTCCCAGGAGCAGACGATCAAGCCGAAGAACAACCCCCGGATCGACATCGACCAGGTGATCGTCGGGCGGACGAACATGCCCGAGTACCGGGACAAGAAGGGCGACGAGAAGATGGAGGCGTTCAACGACCGCACCAAGCGCATCGACTTCCCGTACGTCCTGGAGTACAGCGAGGAGGCCGAAATCTACCGGAAGATGCTCCGGAACGCCGACGTCCCGGACATGCACATCGAACCCCACGCCATGGAGATGGCCGGGCTGTTCGGCGTCCTCACGCGCATCACCGAACCTGACGGCGAGAACGTCACGCTCGTCCAGAAGGCCAAGGCCTACAACGGGGAGGTCGACGAGGCCGACGATATCGACGTGAAGAAGTTGCGCGAGCAAGGCGAGAAAAAGGCCGACATCGCCGAGGGGATGGACGGCGTCTCGGCCCGGTTCATCGGCGACGAGATTGCGGAGGCGATCATGGACGCTACCCACCGGGGTCGGTCGTATCTCTCCCCGCTCTCGGTGTTCACCCACTTCGAGCGAAACCTCGAAAACCACGGCTCGATCCCGGAGGAGAACATCGACGGCTACCACCGCTATCTCGAACTCGTGCGCGAGGAGTACAAGGAACGCGCCATCGAGGACGTGCGCCACGCGCTGGCCTACGACGTCGACGAGATCCAGCGTCAGGGCGAGAAGTACATGGATCACGTGATGGCGTACATCGACGACGCCACGGTGACCGACGAACTCACCGGGCGCGAACAGGAACCCGACGAGACGTTCCTGCGGTCGGTCGAGGAGAAGTTGGAGATTCCGAGCGACCGCAAGGACGACTTCCGTCAGGAGGTGTCCAACTGGGTGAGCCGTCGCGCCCGCGAGGGCGAGGGCTTCGATCCGCAGGACAACGACCGCCTGCGCCGCGCGCTGGAGCGCAAACTCTGGGAAGACAAGAAACACAACATCAACTTCTCGGCGCTGGTGTCGGCGAACGAACTCGACGACGACGAGCGGAGCGCGTGGATCGACGCGCTGATCGAACAGGGCTACTCCCGTGAGGGGGCCACGGAAGTGCTGGAGTTCGCCGGGGCGGAGGTCGCAAAAAGCGAACTCGAGGGATAATGGTCGACGACTACATCCGCGCGGGCGACGCGGAACTCTCCGGGGCCTACGAGGAGCCGATGAGCCTCGAATCGTACGTCGAGAAGGCACTCGACCGGCCCTCTATCGCCTCCCACGCGCCGAAATACCTCCTCGAAGCCATCGAGTCGATGGGGACACGGACGGTGATCGAGGAGGGCGAGGAGCGCGAGCGCTACCGCTTCTTCGACGACCCCGCCAACGGCGGCGAACACGCCGTCCTCGGCAACACCGAGGTGCTGAACGGCTTCGTCGACGACCTCCGCACAATCGCTGCGGACAGGGGAAAGAGCGAGAAGATCATCTGGTTCGACGGCCCGACCGCGACGGGCAAATCCGAACTCAAGCGGTGTCTCATCAACGGTCTGCGGGAGTACTCCAAGACCGAGGCGGGACGGCGCTACACGGTCGAGTGGAACATCGCCAGCGCGACCGAGGAGCGAGGATTGAGCTACGGCGACGAAATCGACCGCGAGGACGACTGGTACGAGAGCCCCGTCCAGAGCCATCCGCTGTCGGTGTTCCCCGAGCGCGTCCGGAAGTCGATCCTGACCGACCTCAACGACGACAGCCACGTCCCGACGCGGGTCGAGGCCGACCTCGACCCGTTCTGCCGGGAAGCGTACGATCACCTGGAGGAGCGGTACCGGCGGGCCGGCGGGACGAACCTGTTTTCCTCCATCACCGACCCCCGTCACCTCCGAGTGAAAAACTACGTCGTCGACGTCGGCAACGGCATCGGCGTCCTCCACTCCGAGGACGACGGCTCCCCCAAGGAACGCCTGGTCGGGTCGTGGATGCCCGGGATGCTTCGCGAACTCGACTCGCGGGGACGGAAAAACCCACAGGCGTTCTCCTACGACGGCGTCCTCTCGCAGGGGAACGGCCTGCTGACCATCGTCGAGGACGCCGCCCAGCACGCGGATCTGCTCCGCAAACTGCTGAACGTCCCCGACGAGGGTCGGGTCAAACTCGACAAGGGAATCGGGATGGACATCGACACGCAGTTGCTCATCATCTCGAACCCCGACCTCGACGTGGAACTCGACAAGTACGCCGACCGCAACGGGCGCGACCCGCTGAAGGCGCTCAAGCGCCGCCTCGACAAACACGAGTTCGGCTACCTCACCAACCTCTCGCTGGAGGCGGAACTCATCCGGCGGGAGTTGACGAGCGAGACGGCCGTCTGGGAGGCCGAGGGGTACGCCGACCTCGAATCGCGGGTTCGCGAGGGGGTGACGCTGTCGATGCGCGACGGTCAGGGCGGCGTCGTCGACCGCGAACTCGCACCCCACGCCGTCGAGGCGGCGGCGCTCTACAGCGTCGTCACCCGTCTCGACGGCGAGGACGTGCCCGGCAATCGGAGTCTCGTGGAGAAGGCGCTGCTCTTCGATCAGGGGTATCTCCAGGAGGGCGACGAACGCATCGAGGCCGACGAGTTCGAGTTCGACGGCGACGACGGGAGCCACGGCGTCCCCGTCACCTACACGCGGGACGTGATCGCCGACCTGTTGCAGACGGACGCCGACCGCCAGCACCCCGACCTGCCGGTCGAACGGATCGTCATGCCCGACGACATCATGGACGCGATGGCCGAGGGCCTGGACGACGCGCCCGTCTTCTCCCGCGCCGAGGCCGCCGAGTACGAGAACCGCCTCGCCATCGTCAAGAGTCACATCTTCGACCGTCAGGAGGCCGACGTACTCGACGCGTTGCTGGCGGAGAAAGGCGTCGACGAGGACACCGTCGCCGAGTACGTCGAACACGTCTTCGCGTGGGCGAACGACGAACAGGTCGACACCGACCGCGGTTCGGTCGATCCCGACCCCCTGCTGATGAAGGTGTTCGAGACGGAACATCTCGGGCGGTTCGGCGAGGCCGCCTACGACGGGGCGACGCCCGCCGACCGGGTCGCGGAGTTCCGCCACGAGAAGGTCATCACGGCGATCAACCGCTACGCCTGGGAGAACCGCGACGAGGACTTCGCTATCGAGAACGTCGACGTGAGCGAGATTCCGGTCATCCGGGCGGTGCTCGACGCCCACGACTGGAGCGACGTGGAGCGCCTGTTCGAGGGGTTCGATCCCGCTCAGTGGAACGATCCGCCCTCGGAAACGGAGACCGAACAGCTCAAAGAACGGACACTGGCGCACCTCCGCGACAACGGCTACTCGCCCGCGTCCGCGGAGTTGACCAGCCGAAAGGTGATGCGGGAGGTGAGCTACCGATGGGACTGAGAGAGGACTTGGAGCGGTTCCGCGAGGTCGGCGAGCGCCGCCGGGCCGATCTGGAGGAGTTCATCCGCTACGGCGACCTCGGCGGGAGCGACCCGGACAGCATCCAGGTGCCGATCAAGGTCGTCGACCTGCCGGAGTTCGCGTACGCTCCGCGTGATCGCGGTGGCGTCGGACAGGGCCAGGACGGCACGCCCGACGTTGGCGACCCCGTCGGTCAGCCCCAGCCCGCCGCCGGCGACGACGACGGCGACGACGACGAGGCCGGCGACCCCGGCGACGAGACGGGAGAGCACGAGTACTACGAGATGGATCCCGAGGAGTTCGCGGCGGAACTCGACGAGGAGCTCGGCCTCGACCTGGAACCCAAAGGGAAGGAAGTGGTCGAGGAAGTCGAGGGTGACTTCACGGAGTTGACCCGCGCGGGGCCGAACAGCACGCTCGACTTCGAGCGCCTGTTCAAGAAGGGTCTCAAGCGGAAACTGGCGATGGACTTCGACGAGGAGTTCGTCCGCGAGGCGATGCGGGTCGCCGACACGACGCCGGGCGAGGTGTTCCAGTGGTGTCGCGAGGAGAACGTCCTCGTCTCCCGGGCCTGGATCGAAGACCAGTGGGATACGATCCCCGAGAGCGAGCGCGGGCGCTGGGAGAGCTTCGAGGAGGTGACCGAGAACGTCGAGCGCACCACCACGCTCCAGCGCATCCGCCGGGAGGGCTTGCGGGAAGTGCCGTTCCGCCGCGAGGACGAACGCTACCGCCACCCCGAGGTGATCGAGAAGACGGAGAAAAACGTCGTCGTGGTGAACATCCGCGACGTGTCGGGAAGCATGCGCGAGCAGAAACGCGAACTCGTCGAGCGGACGTTCACGCCGCTGGACTGGTATCTCACCGGCAAGTACGACCGCGCGGAGTTCGTCTACATCGCCCACGACGCCGAGGCGTGGGAAGTCGACCGCGAGGACTTCTTCGGTATCCGCTCGGGCGGCGGCACCCGCATCTCCTCGGCGTACGAACTCGCCGCGGAGATTCTGGAGGAGCGCTACCCGTGGACGGAGTGGAACCGCTACGTCTTCGCCGCCGGCGACAGCGAGAACTCCAGTAACGACACCCGGGAGAACGTCGTGCCGCTGATGGCCGATATCCCGGCGAACCTCCACGCGTACGTGGAGACGCAACCGGGCGGGACGGCGATCAACGCCACCCACGCCGAGGAAGTCGAACGCGCCTTCGAGGGGAGCGACGGCGTCGTCGTCGCCTACGTCTCCGAGCCCGCGGACGTGACCGACGCCATCTACGACATCCTGAGTACCGAAGACCAATGAGAGACGACCGCATCGACGCACGGAAGGAAGCGACGCGCCTGACCGAACCGGTCGAGGAGGCCGCGAACCTGGCAACGAAGCTCGGGCTGGATCCGTATCCGGTCAACTACTGGATCGTCGACCACGACGAGATGAACGAACTCATCGCCTACGGTGGGTTCCAGCGGCGCTACCCCCACTGGCGATGGGGCATGGCCTACGACCGCCAGTGCAAACAGGATCAGTTCGGCATGGGTAAGGCGTTCGAAATCGTCAACAACGACAATCCCGCCCACGCCTTCCTGCAGGAATCGAACTCGCTGGCCGACCAGAAGGCGGTCATCACCCACGTCGAAGCCCACTCCGATTTCTTCGCCAACAACGAGTGGTTCGGGCTGTTCGGCGACGGCCAGGGCGACGACAGGGCGGATCTGGACGCCGCGGCCATGCTCGAACGCCACGCCGAAACCATCCGGGGCTACGTCGAAGATCCGGAGATCGACCGCGACGAGGTCGAACGCTTCATCGACGCCGTACTCTGTCTAGAGGATACCATCGACCAGCACCGCGCGTTCGCGCGGGCCGACGAACGGCGGGAGCGGGACGCCCCGCCCGACCTTCGTGACCGCCTCGACGATCTCGACGTTTCGGACGACGTGCGCAGACACGCCTTCGACGAGGAGTGGCTGGACGACCTCGCGGAGTCCGAACGGGCGGCCGCACGACTGGAGGAACCCCACGCGGACGTGCTCGCTTTCCTCCGGGAACACGGCCGACAGTACGACGACGAGGCCGGGAAGGCCGTGGAGTTCGAGCCGTGGCAGACGGACGTACTCGACATCCTCCGGACGGAGGCGTACTACTTCGCAGGCCAGAAGATGACGAAGGTGATGAACGAGGGGTGGGCCAGTTTCTGGGAGTCGCTGATGATGAGCGACGAGGGCTTCGCCGAGGACGACGAGTTCGTCACCTACGCCGACCACATGGCTCGGGTGCTGGGATCGCCGGGGCTCAACCCCTACAAACTCGGGAAAGAGCTCTGGGAGTACGTCGAGAACGTGACCAACCGGCGCGAGGTGGCCGACCACCTGCTCCGGATCGACGGCGTCACCTGGCGGAACTTCCACGACGTGATCGACTTCGACGAGGTCGCGGAACGGCTGGCGCCCGATCCCGCCGTCGCCTCGATCACGCCGGCGACGCTCGCCGACCTCGACCCCGACGACCCGCGGATCGACGCCGACGCCCTGGCGAGCGCCCGAGCCGGCGACATCGACGTGGAACGATACCCCTGGAAGGTGCTCACGACCGCGGGGTTGGCCGAGCGGCACTTCTCGCTGTGCAAGCCACAGAACCGCGGGTTCCTCCGTCGCATCCGGCGGTCGGAACTCGAACGCCTGGCGCGGTACATGTTCG
>JBDGTP010000057.1:0-31362 GCA_042216725.1 Haloplanus sp. | reverse complement strand
AGATCACTAGCAAATCGCACCGCCTCATCCTTCAACTCTAATCTGAACAGTGCCCGGGATGACCGCTCACGCGCTGCGGGGGTCGAACTCGTCGCGCCGGAGGCCCTCCCGGACGGGGTCGTGTTCCGCCTCCGTCGGCGGCGGCGCGGTCACCAGGAGCGCCTCCAGTCGCGAGTCGTCGTCGGCCTTGATCCCGCGTTCCGTGCCCGCCGGAATCACGACCACGTCGCCGGGGTCGACCTCGTGGGGCGTCTCGCCCTCGCGGACGATGCCCGTCCCCGACCGCACCGACACCACGAGGTCGCTCTCCGGCACGTGGACGGGAATGAACTGCCCGGGTTCGAAGCAGCCACAGATGACCTTCAGGCGGTCGCTCCGAAAGATTCCGTTGGCGGCGAACTGCTCGTCGTCGTACGCCCGTTCGGCGCCGAAGTCGGTGGCCGGCATCACCGACAGTCGACGCGCCGCGACCGAGAGGGTTGTCCCGAACGTGTGCGCCACTTCCGGTCGTCACGGCTGCAGTCGGGCGGTTCTTCCGGCCGGCGCGACGGCCGTATCGACGGACGGCGGGCCGGCCCGTTCGGAGAGCTCGGTCGTGACAAGGACAGTTTTATATATGCGGCGCGTCCTGGGATATGATACAATGTCTAACGACATGGAGGATTCGTCGGATACCCCGGCGGATCGAGTTCTTCCAGGGCACGTTGGCCCGCACTGGTGAAATAGACGGTGTACGAATTTTCGACACGACGCTACGAGACGGTGAGCAGTCGCCACGCACGTCGTTCAGCTACGACGAGAAGCGAGACATCGCCGAACTACTCGACGACATGGGCACCCACGTTATCGAGGCGGGGTTCCCAGTCAACTCGGACGCGGAGTTCGAGGCCGTCCGTGACATCTCGAACGCCACGGATACGACGGTGTGCGGCCTCGCCCGCGTCGTCGACAAGGACGTCGAGGCTGCACTCGAATCCGGCGTAGAACTCGTTCACGTCTTCGTGAGTACGAGCGACGTGCAGCTACAGGACTCCATGCACGCCTCCCGCGAGGAGGCCGTCGAACGCGCGGTCACGTGCGTCGAGCGCGTGAAAGCGGCCGGCGTGGAGTGTATGTTCTCGCCGATGGACGCCACTCGTACCGACGACGACTTCCTCGTCGAGATGGTGGAGGCGGTCAGCGAGGCGGGCACCGACTGGATCAACATTCCGGACACCTGCGGGGTGGCGACGCCTACGCGGTTCATGGATCTGGTGCAGATGGTGCGCGAGAACACCGACGCCCGCGTGGACGTCCACGCCCACGACGACTTCGGGCTGGCGACGGCGAACGCTATCGCTGGCTTCGAGGCTGGCGCCGCGCAGGCGCAGGTGTCGGTCAACGGCATCGGCGAGCGCGCCGGGAACGCGGCCTTCGAGGAGGTCGTGATGGCCTCCGAGGCGCTGTACGATGTCGACACCGGCATCGACACGACCCGGATCACGGAGCTGTCCCGGATGGTTGAGGACTACAGCGACATTCCCAACCCGCCGAACAAGCCCGTCGTGGGACGGAACGCCTTCTCCCACGAGAGCGGCATCCACGCGGCGGGTGTCATCGAGAACTCGGACACGTTCGAGCCGGGCGTGATGACGCCGGAGATGGTGGGCGCGACCCGGGAGTTCGTCCTCGGCAAGCACACGGGTACCCACTCGGTGCGCAAGCGCCTCGAAGAGATCGGTTACGAGCCGACCGACTCGGAAGTCCGGGCAGTCACGCGCCTGGTCAAAGACTACGGCGCGGACAAGGAACGCGTGACGATGGCCGACCTCCGGCGGTTCGCCCGCGAGGAGAACGTCACCCGAGCCGAGGAGGTTCGCGCCTGATGGGAATGCCCCCGTTCGCTCCACCCGGGGAGCGGCGGGTGGCTCCCACGTCCCCGACGGGGATGCCGACACGGCCCCGGAGTGCCGGCCGCGACGGAAACAGTTATACTGTCGGAGCGGCACTCACCGGGTACGATGCGAGGGCTCGATCCCGCCTGCAGTCCGTTCGCGAGTGCCGACCCAGCGGCGGGTCGACAGCGCGGCGTCGACGGTTCGATCGGCCCTATTGTAGGGGCTGTATAGCCCCTCACATCCCATCCTCTTCGGCGCGACCCGTACCGTACACAGGGAGTCAGACGGCCATATCGACTATGACCCATCCACATCGACAGCCACCGACGTACAGACCGACCGAGGCAGCACCATGAGCGAACGAACGACCCAACCACCCGAAACCGAGGAGTCGACCGAGAGTGACGCGGAGGCGGAGGCGAAGTCCGAGACACCGACGACGGTGTCGTCCGGCGCCACGTCCGTCGTCCGATCCCTCGAAAACGCCGGCATCGAGGTGATGTTCGGCGTCCAGGGCGGCGCGATCATGCCGGTGTATGACGCGCTGTACAGCTCCGACATCCGCCACGTCATGATGGCTCACGAGCAGGGGGCGGCCCACGCCGCCGACGCCTTCAACGTGGTGTCCGGTCAGCCGGGCGTCTGCCTGGCCACGTCCGGCCCCGGTGCGACCAACCTCGTGACGGGTATCGCCGACGCCAACATGGACTCCGACGCCGTGGTGGCGCTGACCGGCCAGGTGCCCCAGAGCATGGTCGGCAGCGACGCCTTCCAGGAGACGGACACGACGGGCATCACGGCGCCCATCACGAAGAACAACTACTTCGCGAGCGATGCCGACACGGTCGGCGACACCGTCGGCGAGGCGGTGGCGCTCGCGTCGTCCGGTCGGCCGGGGCCGACGCTCGTCGACCTCCCGAAGGACGTCACCAACGACGACACCGACCGCGAACCCGGGATGCCCCAGACGCCGGAGACGTACACGCCACAGGACGAGGCCGACGCCGACGCCGTCGAGGCGGCGGCCCGCGCCATCGAGGCGGCCGACCGGCCGCTCCTCCTGTTCGGCGGGGGCGTCGTGAAGGCGAACGCCGCGGACGTCGCTCGCGAGTTCGCCATCGACTACGAGATTCCGGTCGTGACGACCATGCCCGGCATCGGCACTATGCCGGAGGATCACGACCTCTGTCTGTCGTGGGCGGGGATGCACGGCACCGGCTACGCCAACATGGCCATCTCCCACACCGATCTGCTGATCGCCGTCGGCACCCGATTCGACGACCGCCTCACGGGCGGCATCGAGACGTTCGCACCTGACGCGGAGGTCATCCACGTCGACATCGACCCCGCGGAGATCAGCAAGAACATCCACGCCGACTACCCGCTGATCGGCGACGCGGGGCGCGTCATCGAACAGCTCGACGAGGCGGTGACCGCGGCGCCCCAGGCCGACGAGTGGCGCGAGCAGTGCCAGACGTGGAAAACGGAGTATCCGATGGACTACAAGGCACCCGACGACGAGCCGCTCAAACCGCAGTTCGTCGTCGAGGCGCTGGACGAGGCCACGAGCGACGAGGCCATCGTTACCACGGGCGTCGGCCAGCATCAGATGTGGGCGTCCCAGTACTGGACGTTCCGCGAGCCGCGCAAGTGGATTTCCTCGCACGGTCTCGGGACGATGGGCTACGGCCTGCCCGCGGCCATCGGTGCGCGTCTGGCGGCCGACGACGGCGAGGAAGTCGTCTGTATCGACGGTGACGGCTCCTTCCTGATGACGGTGCAGGAACTCTCGGTTGCGGTGCGCGAGAACCTGGACATCACCGTCGCCATCCTGAACAACGAGTACATCGGGATGGTGCGCCAGTGGCAGGACGCCTTCTTCGAGGGGCGTCACATGGCCGCCGGCTACAGCTGGATTCCGGAGTTCGACAAACTCGCGGAGGCGTTCGGCGCCCGCGGCTGGCGCGTCGACGACTACGACGAGGTGGCCGACGCCATCGAGGAGGCCCTCGACTACGACGGCCCCTCGGTCATCGACTTCCACATCGATCCCGCGGAGAACGTCTACCCGATGGTGCCGAGCGGCGGTGCAAACGACAAGTTCGCTCTCTCGGAGGAGCAGCTATGAGCGGTGGACTCGAAGGCCCCGAACCGGAGGAGCGTCCGGCCCCCGAGGGGCGGCGCAACTCGCAGGGTATCCGTATCGACCCCGAGGCCGAGGCGGAGCCGGGAACCCGGCGGGCGGTGCTCTCGGCGCTCGTGAAACACGAGCCCGGCGTGCTGGCGAACGTCTCCGGTCTCTTCCGGCGCCGCCAGTTCAATATCGAAAGCCTCACCGTCGGGCCGACCACCGATCCCGACCGGGCACGGATCACCCTCGAAATCGAGGAGACCGAGCCGGGTATCGAACAGGCGAAAAAACAGCTCCAGAAGCTCGTCCCAGTCATCGCCGTGACCGAACTCGAACCCGACGCCATCCGTCGGGAACTCGCCCTGATCAAGGTGGACGGCTCCGCCCCCGATCAGGTCGGAGCTGTCGCGGAGATGTACGACGGCAAGACCGTCGACGTCTCCCAGGAGTCGGTGACGGTCGAGATCACGGGGAGCGAGCAGAAGATCGACGCCGCCGTCGAGACGTTCGGCCGGTTCGGAATCCACGAGATCGTCCGCACCGGAACGGCGGCGCTCGAACGCGGGACACGCAAGACGACGTAATCATGACTGACGAATTCACCACACCGGTTTACTACGACGACGACGCGGATCGTGACGCAATCGCCGACAAGACCGTAGCCGTCCTCGGTTACGGGAGCCAGGGCCACGCCCACGCCCAGAACCTCGCGGACAGCGGGATCGACGTGGTCGTCGGGCTTCGCCGGGATTCGGACTCGTGGGCGCAGGCCGAGAACGACGGTCTGCGCGTCGCGACGCCGGACGACGCCGCCGCGGAGGCCGACATCGTCTCGATGCTCGTCCCGGACACCGTCCAGCCGGCGGTGTTCGAGGC
This sequence comes from Haloplanus sp., assembly GCA_042216725.1. GTDB lineage: Archaea > Halobacteriota > Halobacteria > Halobacteriales > Haloferacaceae > Haloplanus. The sequence continues at coordinate 26,478 of JBDGTP010000057.1, read as the reverse complement.
CATCAGCGACGACTTGGAGGCGGGCGACACTCTCCAGTTCGCCCACGGGTTCAACATCCACTACAACCAGATCCAGCCCCCCGAGGGCGTCGACGTGACGATGATCGCCCCGAAGACGCCGGGGCACCTCCTGCGGCGCAACTACGTCGAGGATACGGGCACGCCGGCCCTCCTCGCCGTCTATCAGAACACAACCGGCGAGGCCAAAGACGAGGCGCTGGCGTACGCGCAGGCCATCGGCTGCACCCGCGCGGGCGTCGTCGAAACGTCGTTCCAGGAGGAAGTCGAGACCGACCTGTTCGGCGAGCAGGCCGTCCTCTGTGGCGGCATCACGTCGCTCATCAAGAAGGGCTACGAGACGCTGGTCGATGCGGGCTACAGTCCCGAGATGGCCTACTTCGAATGCCTCAACGAGATGAAGCTCATCGTCGACCTGATGTACGAGGGCGGAATGGCCGAGATGTGGAACTCGGTCTCCGACACCGCCGAGTACGGTGGCCTCGCGGTCGGCCCCGAAATCGTCGACGAGGGCGTCCGTGAGAACATGGAGGAGGCCCTGGAAGCGGTGCAGAACGGCGAGTTCGCCCGGGAGTGGATCGCCGAGAACCAGGCCGGCCGGCCCTCCTACACGCAGCTTCACCGGGCGGATCGGAACCACGACATCGAAGAGGTCGGTGCGCGACTGCGTGCGCTGTTCTCCTGGGCGGATGAGGAGGCCCCGGAGGAGGCAGAGGCTCCGGCCGATGACTGATCGGATGGACGCGGCCGATCAGGCGACGCGCAACGAGTCCGACGACGCCCGCCCGGTCACGGACGGGTCGGCCGCCACCGACGACCCGACCGACGGTGCCCGAATGCGCGACGTATCCCACACGCCGCCCCACGGCGCGGGGACGAACGGCGTCTGGACGCGTGGCGACGGGGACGACTACGACGATGAGTGAGGGGACGCTCTACGACAAGGTCTGGGAGCGACACAAGGTCGCCGACCTGCCGAACGGACAGGATCAGCTGTTCATCGGTCTGCACCTGATCCACGAGGTGACTAGCCCCCAGCCGTTCTCGGAGCTTCGCGAACGGGGCATCGAGGTGCCGTACCCCGAGCGCAACGTCGCGACGGTCGATCACATCGTCCCGACACAGCCCGAGGGGCGGGAGCGCCCGCTCGCCGACGAGGCGGCGGAAGGGATGCTCACGGCCCTGGAGCGCAACACCTCGGAGGCCGGTATCCAGTTCTACGGCCTCGAGTCCGAGAAGCAGGGCATCACGCACGTCGTCGCGCCGGAACTCGGCCTGACCCAGCCCGGCATGACCGTCGTGTGTGGCGACTCGCATACGGCCACCCACGGCGCTTTCGGCGCTATCGCCTTCGGCATCGGGACGAGCCAGGTGCGCGACGTGCTCGCCTCGCAGTGTATCGCGGCCGACAAACAGGCCGTGCGCCGGATCGAGGTCGACGGAACGCTCGGTGCGGGTGTCCACTCCAAAGACCTGATCCTGAAAATCATCGCCGAACTCGGCGTCGACGGCGGCGTCGGCTACGTCTACGAGTACGGCGGTGAGGCGGTGCGCGACCTCTCGATGGAGGAACGCCTCGCGGTGTGTAACATGTCCATCGAGGGCGGCGCCCGCGCGGGTTACATCAACCCCGACGAAACCACCTACGAGTTCCTGCGGGGCCGCGAGTTCGCTCCCGAGGGCGACGCCTTCGAGGAGCGCAAGGCGTACTGGGAGTCGGTCGCGAGCGACGCTGACGCCGACTACGACGATGTCGTCACGCTGGACGCGGACGACCTCGAACCGATGGTCACCTGGGGGACGAACCCCGGGCAGGCCGTCGGCATCTCGGAGCCGGTTCCGGCGCCTGCGGATCTGCCCGAGGACAAACGCGACGCCGCCCGCGCCGCCCAGGAACACACGGGCGTTCAGCCGGGCGAGACGATGGCGGGCTACCCAATCGACGTGGCGTTCCTTGGCACCTGTACGAACGGCCGCGTGAGCGACTTCCGAGAGGCCGCTGCGGTGCTCGAAGGCCGGGAAGTTGCCGACGACGTGCGGGCGCTCGCAGTGCCCGGTTCGCAGACAGTGAAGTCGAAACTGGAAGCCGAGGGCATCGACGAGGTGTTCCGCGAGGCTGGCTTCGACTGGCGTGAGGCGGGCTGTTCGATGTGCTTGGCCATGAACGACGACTCCCTGGAGGGCGACGAGCGGTGTGCGTCCTCGTCGAACCGCAACTACGTGGGTCGACAGGGGAGCAAGGATGGCCGTACCGTCCTCATGAGTCCGGCCATGGTCGCCGCGGCTGCCGTCGAAGGCGAAGTGTGTGACGTGCGCGACATGGGGGGAGACGCATGAGCGACCGGGACGACATCGGCGTCGAAGAGATGAAGGTGCGCCGCGTCGCGGGCACCGGTGTCCCCCTCCGGGGCGACGACATCGACACCGACCAGATCATCCCGGCGCGGTTCCTCAAGACGACGACCTGGGAGGGTCTGGACGAGTACGCCTTCTACGACGCCCGGCGCGACGAGGAGGGAGCACTCAACGATCACCCGTTCAACGAGTACAAGGGGGCGAACATTCTCGTCGTCAACGAGAACTTCGGCTGTGGCTCCTCTCGTGAGCACGCGCCGCGGGCGCTCGCTCGCTGGGGCGTCGAGGCCATCATCGGCGAGTCCTTCGCCGAAATCTTCGCCGACAACTGCAAGTCGCTCGGCATCCCGGCGGCGACGACCGACGCCGAGACGGTCGAGGAACTCCAGTCGTTCGTCGAAGACAACCCCACGGCGGGGGTCGAACTCGACGTCGTCAGCGAGACGGTCACCTACGACGGCAAGACGGTCGACGTTGATATCGACGAGGCGATGCGCGGTGCGCTGGTGCAGGGCATCTGGGACACGGTCGCCCTGCTCCGGTCGAATCTGGACGCGGTCGACGAGACGGCGGCCGACCTGCCCTACGTCGAATCCCGATGAGCGAACGCATCGCCGTGATCCCGGGCGACGGGATCGGTCACGAAGTCGTCCCCGCGACCCTGCGGGTTCTGGACGAAGTCGTCGACTTCGAGTACGACCACGTCGAGGCGGGCGACGCCGTCGCGGAGCGAACGGGCACGCCGCTCCCCCAGGAGACGCTGGACGCGGTCACGAGCGCCGACGCGACGCTGTTCGGCGCGACCGGCGAAACGTCGGCCGACGTGATCCTCCCGCTCCGGGACGCGGTCGATTCGTTCGTCAACGTGCGCCCCGCGCGCACGTATCCGGGCGTCGACGCCGTCCAACCCGAGACGGATCTGGTCATCCTCCGGGAGAACACCGAGGGCGTCTACGCCGGGATCGAGAACCGGTTGTCCGACGACGTGTCGACGCTGACGCGTCTGGTCACCCAAACAGCGTCCCGGCGCCTCGGCCGCTTCGCCTGTGACTACGTCGAATCGAACGGCCACGCGGGGTTCACCGTCGCTCACAAGAACAACGTGATGCGGGTGACCGACGGCCTGTTCGTCGACTCGGTTCGCGACGTGGCGGCCGACCGCGGTGTCGACGTCGACGACCAGTATATGGACGCGATGGCGACCCATCTCGCCATGAATCCCGCGCAGTACGACGTGATCGTCTGTCCGAATCTCGCGGGCGACATGCTCTCCGATCTGGCGGCTGGACTGGTCGGCGGTCTCGGCCTGCTGCCGAGCGCGAACGTCGGCTCCGAGCGGGGTATCTTCGAACCCGTCCACGGCTGTGCGCCCGACATCGCGGGCGAGGGCGTCGCCAACCCGGCGGCGACTATCCTCTCGGCGGCGATGTTGCTGGACTTCCTCGACTACGACGAGGCGGCCACGGACGTGCGGGCGGCGGTCGAGGCGACCCTCGCCGACGGCCCCCGAACCCCCGACCTCGGCGGATCGGCCAGCACCGAGGCGGTCGCGACGGGCGTGATCGACCGCCTTCCCTGAACCGGCGGCCGTCGGTCGTCGGTCGTGGACTCGGGGGCGACCTCGATGGCCGATAATATAAGGGGCCGCAACGTCCGGTCACACGTATGCCCCAGATCCATCTCGACGAGGAAACGGTCGAACGTCTCGACGGTCTCAGACAGGAAGACGAGGACTACGACGAAATCGTCACCGAACTCATCAACATCTACGAAGCCGAGGAGTTGACGCTGTTCCACAGCGGCGACGAATAGGTTACTCGGCGTACGCGTCGCGAACGTCGTCCCACTTGTCGCGGTCTTCGAGGCGTTGCTGGAGGGCGTCGGCGTACTCGCCGACGAGTTGTTCTGCCGCGTCGAGTTTTTCCGCCTCCTTCGAGCCACCGATACCGAGCGCACCGCGGATAGCGTCGACGACACCGGTGCCGCTGTCGCTGTCGCTCCCGCTCTGGCCGCCCTGACCCCCGGCCGGCCCCATCTGCCCGCGAACTTTCTCCAGTTCGGGGATGATCTGGGGGAGGTTCTCGGTGTCGGGGACGATCCGCGCTCGCTCGGGATCGTCGGCGTGTTCGATTTCGAACTCGACGGCGGTCATGATCAGCCCCCACTCCTGGTTCGTGAACTCGGAGGCCCGAACCCGATCGTTGAACTCCCGGTCGACGGCCATCCGGTCGCTGACGATCCGGTCTGTCCAGTTCGACATGACTGCGGATACGGTCAGCCGACGTATCAGGGTTTCCCACCTGGCGGCGCGTACGCCGTCTCGATCATACGCATAACTTACGCGTGGGACGGGGATACCGCACCCCCAGTATCCCTCGCGCTACGGGGTGGCGCGGGCGCGTCACAGCCACGCGGCGGCGGCGAGTAAAATCGACAGATAGCGTCGAGGTCGTCGCCTGTGCGAAGCAAGAAAGCTTATATACTCCCCACCCCCGACGAACGGTCACGCAGATGTTCGAACCACTGTATCGTGCTGGCGCGTTCGCGGTGTATCAGGCAACCCTCGTTCTCGGCATCGTCTTGATGCCGTTGGTGCTGGCGGCCCGGCGTCTCGGTGTTCGCCTCCCGGTCGGTGACTTCGTGGCGGCGGCCGTTCGCGCCTACGACCGCGCCGGCCGGTAGTGTCGTCGCCGCCCCGATGTCGGGACTGAAGGGTTGCATTTATCAGCGCCCCACTGCAAAGACGGGTGATGCGTACCCCTACGAATCAGGACTTTTCACGGACGCGCGACCGTCTCGACGGTAGCGAACGGCCGGTGTTCGGCCCGGAGATCGGCGAGTTCACGGACACCGACGAGCGTCTCGCTGCAGCGGGCGACGAGGACAAGGAGATGAAAACCGGCACGACGACCGTCGGTCTCTCGACCGAAAACGGCGTCGTGATGGCGACCGACATGCGCGCGAGCGCGGGCCGGATGGTCTCCAGCAAGGACGTCCAGAAGGTCGAACAGATCCACCCGACCGGCGCGCTCACCATCGCCGGATCGGTGTCGGCCGCCCAGTCGCTCATCCGGTCGCTCCGCTCCGAGACCAGTCTCTACGAGACCCGTCGCGGCAAGGATATGAGCATGGAAGCGCTGTCGACGCTGACGAGCAACTTCCTGCGGTCGGGCGCGTTCTTCATCGTCTCGCCGCTTCTCGGCGGCGTCGACGAGGACGGCGCCCACGTCTACAGCCTCGACCCCCTCGGTGGCATGATGGAGGAGGACTACGCCGTCTCCGGTTCCGGGAGCCAGTACGCACTCGGTGTCCTCGAACAGGAGTACGACGAGGGACTGTCGATGGAGGAGGCGAAATCCGTCGCCGCCCACGCCATCCAGAGCGCCGTCGAACGCGACCTGGCCTCGGGCAACGGCATCAACGTCGCCGTCGTCACCGACGAGGACGTCGACATCACGAAGCACAAGGACTTCGAATCGCTGCTGTAGGTCGGCGGTCACCGCGCGACCGTTCCCGGTTCGTTATCCGTCCTCGTCAAACCAGTCGACGAACGAGCCGTCGAGTAGCGTCTCGGTCTGGTTGGCCACGTACGTCCGTTGCATCCCGGGAATGGCTGACCCCAGCGGCTCGTCGGCGTCGACGCGTTCCCGTACTCGGTCGTGTTTCCACCTGGCGGGCGTGATGCCCGTTTCGGCGCGCGCCCGTAACGGCGCGACGTAGGACTCCGCTTCCTCGGTCGTACACCCCGCCGAGCGAAGCCCCTCGACGGCGTGAGAGAGCAGGTCGTCGTACAGCACGGCGGGATCGGTCGTCTCCTGTCCGTCGTTGGTGATCCACCGCTGGTCGCTCTCGGCTCCGGCCCGGGCCGCGGCGTAGAAGTTCTCCTTCGCGACCGACCAATCCTGACCGATCACCGGATGCTCGTGTCGGGGGAGGCTCTCCATCAGACCGGCGAACGTCGCCATGAAGGCCATCGAGTCACGGACGGTGGGCTGTGCGGCGATGGGGCGGAACTCGATGCGGGCGTTGGCGGAGGAGCGGTCGGCGCCGTCGAAAACGGGGCGCACCCACCGCCAGAACGTGCCGTGTTTGCGCCGGAGCGTGGCGAACTTGTCGTCGAAGCGGTCGCCCGGTTCGACGGGCATGGGAACGACCGTCGGGTCGTTAGCGACGCGGTCGACTGCCTCCTCGACGGTGTCCAGATCCCTCGGGAACCGGACTTTCTCCGCGTCCTCGCTGTTGAGCACGGACTCGAAGACGAAGATGCGGTTCTCGGCTCGGGCGTCGGCGACGACGGCGTCCGGATCGACACCCTCGTCGTAGAGATCCGGCGGGAAAAAGGGAGAGTTGGCTCCGAGGGCGAGAAGCGGCCCCGCGATCCGCAGGGCGTAGTTGTGATAGGTCGGCAGGTCGGAGGCGTGTGGCACCTGATAGTGCGGTTGAATGGAGGTGATGAGGCTCTCGGGCATCACGGTGTCGGCTTCGAGGCTGACGTGGGGCGCCTCGAGGACGAACGGCGTCGGCGCATTCGGCCCGTTTGCCATGGCGTGATACCGCACCGCGTCGGTCATGTTCGTCGCGATGCGCACCCCGTCGTCGGAGATGCTGTCGGTCAGGTAGCGACGCGCCGTCTCGCCCGACGGTGGGAGCGTCCAGAGACCGTCGCTGACGAGTCGCATCCCCTCGATGCGCGTCGTCTGGAGGGCCGAGGAGAGATGCGAGCGGACGCCCGCGGCCTGGGCCCGGAGGCCCTCCGCGTTCAGCGGCTGAGGACTGGTCGTCATCTCGGCGTTGTGGAGGCCGAGTTCCTTCTCGAACCGGATGAGTTCGAGGAGTCGCCGTGGCACACGCACGAGTTCCGACCCCGCCTGATCGGTTTCACGCTCCCGGCGCCACCGGCCGTCGGCGACGGCGTAGAACTCGTATTCGAGCCCGACGATAGACCGATGGTTGTCGAAGGTGCCGTCCCTGAGTTCGGTCTTGACGACCTCCGCGTCGGCCTGCGCCTGCGCACGAAAATCCGAGACGTCCACGTCGAGGACGTCCCGCACTCGTGCCGCCAGGTCTCCGTCCATACCCCCTCCTGAGCGATACACCGTCTTCAATCCGATGACTCGGGAACCGGGTCACTGATCGACGCCGCGGCGTGTCACTCGGTCACGTCGGCGATACGCGCGGCGAACGAACCGAGCGCCGGTCGGTCGGGGTCGAGATAGGCGTTCGTGTAGCAGTCGTCGGCGTCGACTACCCCGTCGAGCATATTCGCCGCGGTCATCCGGTCGATCAGGTTGTGCCACTGCTCCGGCCCGTGGTGACCCCAACACGCCTCGAACCGCTCGGCGTCGACGAACGACGTGACCATGCGGTCGAACTTCCGGCGTTCGATGTCGCGGGCGTACTCCAGCGAGGCGTTCTGTTTGACGACCGCGTCGATAGCGGCCGTCGGATTCCGGATGGCGGCGGCCCAGCCCCGTGCGCACGCCGCCAGGAACGACGCCACCGTCTCCGGGTTCGACGCGGCGTAAGACGGGTGTGTCACGAGCGACATGCCGTACACCGGGAGCCGCGGCCCGATGGCCAGTTCGTGGGCCGTCCGGTCGTACTCCTGGGCGAGTTCGTGTCCGTTGGTGACGACGCCGACGGCGGCGTCGACGCTCCCGTCGAGCAGTTTTCGCTGGGGGCGGTGGTGGGTGTGGCGATCAACGCCCAGGACGTCGACCTGATCGCGGATTCCGGCGTCCCGGAGCAGTAGTTGCGCCAGCAACGACGTCTTGGTGGCGGTGGGAGCGATGGTACAGCCCGCGAGTTGCTCCGGCCGTTCGAGTGCCCCGTCGAACACCTCGTCGAGCGTGAAAATCGCTGCCGGCGTCCGGTGGGTGGCACCCGCGACGGCGACGACATCGTTGCCCCGACTCCGGGCCAGGGCCAGACCCGCCCCGCCCGACCAGGCGAACTCGCATTTCCGGTCGGCCGCCCGTTCGGCTGCGAACGGCGACCCCGTGCCCACGCCGCCGCCCCACGCGCCCATCAGTCGCACGTCCAGGCCGGCGTCCGCGTAGAATCCCCGCTCCCGGGCGAGGAAAAACGGTGCCTGGAACCCGGTCGGTTCCCAGTTCAACTGCACGTCTATCGTCTCGGACATGGGTTCGGCTGACGACGCGATTGTCATGAATATTTCCCCGAATCATTTTTATTAGACGGCGGAATCGATAGCCTCAGGGGGGACGGTATCGATCCGCCGGTATGGAGCTCTCGGAGTTCGCCGACCGCGTCGCCGATATCGAGGCCGAGACGGCCGACCTCGCTATCACGTCGCTGGTCGCGGAACTGCTCGCCGACGCCGGTGACGACCTGCCCGTCGTCGTCCGTCTGTTGCTCGGGCGGGTCTTCCCTGCGTGGGACTCTACGACCCTCGACGTGGGGCCAAGTCTCTGTCACGCGGCGCTCGCACGGGCCGCCGGCCCCAACGTCACGCCGGACGACGTGGCCGACCGCCTCGCGGAGACGGGTGAGATCGGTGCTGTCGCCGAGTCGTTGGATCTGGGCGGACAGCGTGGCCTCGGCGCCTTCGGTGCCGGTGGGTTCGATCCGCTGACGGTCGCGACGGTGAACGACCGCCTCCGCGACCTCGCCGCCGCCGACGGGGCGGGCAGCCAGGATCACAAGGTCGACGTGCTCTTCGGCCTGTTCAACCGAGCCGACCCGCTTGCGGCGCGGTATCTCGCCCGCCTCGTCCTCTCGGAGATGCGGATCGGCGTCGGCGAAGGCACGATCCGAGACGCCATCGCCGAGGCGTTCGACGTGCCGGTCGAGGCGGCCGAACGCGCCCTCCAGGTAACTAACGACTACGGCGCGGTGGCCGTCAGCGCGCGCGACGAGGGGACGGCGGGGCTGGACGCCGCCGAACTCCGGGTCGGGCGGCCGGTGAAGGCGATGCTCGCGGGGACGGGCACCGCCGCCGACGCCGTCGAGTCGTGGGGCATCGTCGCCGTCGAGACCAAGTACGACGGTGCCCGCGTGCAGGTTCACCACGACCCGGCGGGCGACACCGCCGTCTTCTCGCGGAACATGGAGGACGTGACCGATGCGCTCCCGGAGGTGGTCGAGTTCGTCGACCGCGAAGTGGACGTGCCGCTCATCCTTGATGGCGAGGTGGTCGCTGTCGACGATTCGGGCGATCCCCTCCCCTTTCAGGAGGTGCTCCGTCGGTTCCGACGCAAACACGACGTGGAACGGATGCGCGAGGAGGTGGCGGTCGAACTCCGGGCGTTCGACTGCCTCCACGTCGACGGCACGGATCTGCTCGACGCGTCACTGCTCGACCGCCGTGACCACCTGACTGCGGCGCTGTCGTCGGCCGCCGACCGGCCATCCGACGACGGCCGTTCGACGCCGCCGACCGGCGTCTCACCGCTCACGACGACCGACGACCCTGGAACCATCGCCGACCGCGAGGCCGCGGCGCTCGCGGCGGGTCACGAGGGGATCATGCTCAAGAACCCGGAATCGACGTACACGCCGGGCAAGCGGGGGCAGAACTGGCTGAAACGCAAGCCCGACGTGGAGACGCTGGATCTGGTGGTCACGGGCGCCGAGTGGGGCGAGGGGCGGCGAGCGAACCACCTCGGCACCTTTCTCCTGTCCGCCCGGGTCGACGACGGCGACGACTCGTACGCGACCATCGGCAAGGTAGCGACGGGCATCACCGACGAGCGTCTGGCCGAACTGACTGAACTGCTCGAACCGCTGATCCGCCGTCAGGACGGCACTGTGGTCGACATCGAACCGTCGGTCGTCTTCGAGGTCGGGTACGAGGAAATCCAGGCGTCCCCCACCTACGAGTCGGGGTACGCGCTCCGCTTCCCCCGCTTTATCGCCGTCCGCGCGGACAAATCGCCCGCCGACGCCGATTCGCTGTCGCGGATCGAACGGCTGACCGACCGGGACTCTCCGGATTAATCGGCTGTTACTGGCGGTAATCGACGCATTCCCTGTCGGCCGTTTCGCTAACGATACAATAGCTAACACCGTACGGATAGACGTGATGCTGGGTGCTCCCGCCGCATACCGTCGTTCTCGCCGTGTTCCCCCGGAGCTGCGCCGGTCATCCACTCGACGTTCCGTGGCCGGGAAGTATCAACGAAACAACTACTGAACCGGTTCGTCGCACACCGAGCCGTCCGGCTCTACTCCCTCGATTAGCGACCCTCAATCGGTCGACAGGCTCGGCCATACATCAACCTCTCAACTATTAATTCCGGATTACGCCTGTTAATCGGCGGCTTAGTGCTGTTAACTGCTCAATAGCTAACGGGGAATCGTTCGTGGGTCTAACCGACCCACGTCGGCTGATCGCGGTTCGACTCCGCGGATGGGCATCCCCGCGAGGGGAACGACAACCAATGAGCGAAGAGAGATTCAACCTGTCCCGACGGAAGGCACTCGCCGCACTCGGTACCATCGGCGTCGCCTCCGCGGGCGCAGGACTCGGCACGAGCGCGTATTTCAGCGACCAGGAGACGTTCGAGAACAACCAGCTTACGGCGGGGACACTTGACCTCGGCGTCGGCTACTCGTCGCACTACTCCGACTGGAGCGACGACGAGGACGGAAGTGACACGGAGGCGACTGACGACGACGTCAGCGTGCGGATGTACGACGGTGCCGCCGGCGAAACGGGGGGGCCGAGCGATCTGAACGACGGTGAAACGGGACTCCCGTTGAACGACGCGTGGCTGATCGCCGTCGACGATCCCGACCAGTTCCTCGCGAACATCCAGCGGGGGGAAGTCGTCAACCGGGGCTGTGACTCGGCGGGCGTCGGCGCGCTCACCCAGGCCGACGGCGAGAGCGCAATCGTCAGTATCGGCGACGTGAAACCCGGCGACTTCGGCGAGGTCACGTTCGACCTCGAACTCTGTACGAACCCGGGCTACGTCTGGATGAACAACCCCGGCGGGATCACGGCCGCCGAGAACACCACGACCGAACCCGAAGCGGACGACCCGCAGGAGGACGGTGACGGGAGTTCGACCGATCCGGCGGATGTCGAACTTCTCGATGTCGTCCAGGCGGCCGTCTGGCTCGACGACGGCGACAACTACCAGGACGGCGGCGAAAGCCCGGTTCTCTCCGGGAGTCTCGGAACCGTCCTCGGCGAACTCAACAGCGGGAACGGCGTCCGGATCGACGGGCGAAACCGAGATTTCGGAGGTACCCTCGGTTCCGATGGGCCTGCTCCCGCCGCAGCGTTGGACGAGTTCGCCGCTCCAGGGATCACTCGCTTCGATACGAACGGTAACGGAGCGTACGAGGTCGATGTGGAACTGGTCGATGATCCCGCAGGGAGCGGGGAAGTCGCTCACGTCACATCCGGTGGATCTTCGACGACGGACTATGTTACTGCCGGTGTTCGCGTCGGAGCAACGATGGGCGACTTCGGTAGCGGTGCCACCCTCACCTACCAGTATTACCAGGGGTCGGATAACGAGGACGCCGCACCGGACGAAGTGTACCTCCTGTTGCGGGAGTCGGACGGCACCGAGCACCTCCTGCGACGGACGTCCAACGACGACCGGCCGAACGGCTCTCCTTCCCGTCCCGCCGGAAACTGGTACACACGTAACGTGGGTGACGAAATCCGGGGCGAGTTCGCGTACAATGCCGGATTCTCTTGGAACGACGATTCAACAGGCGACAACTACACCGACCTCACCTCGAATTTCGCAGGCGATACGGAAATCGTCGCGATGGCCTTCGGAAAGGGTGGCCCGGCCAGTGGTGGAACGGTCTCCGATGTCTACTACAGGAATCCCGCACTGGACGGTGCATCGCTCGGCTCCTTCCCCACCGCCTGCTTCCGCGGCGAGACGGGCTTCAGCGCGGTGTTCGCGTGGTGGGTGCCGGTCGACCACGGCAACGAGATGCAGTCCGACTCGGTCGAGTTCGACCTCGGCTTCTACACCGAGCAGTGCCGCCACAACGACGGCAGCGGCATGAACAACGACGCCGTGGAGGACACCCAGACCGACGACAACTAACCGTCGACTCCCGTTCCCCCCGCGTTTTGCCGTCAGCGGTCGGATCGCCACCCTCGCCGCCGACTGTCAGGCGACTGCGGTGGCGTCTTCCGGCCAGTTCCCGATCCGCTCGAACTCCACGCCGTGTTCCTCCAGCAACTCGACCAGCGTCGCGTTCCCCGCTGGCACGTCGATAAACTCGCCGTCGAGGTGGGCGTCCGGATATTCGGCGGGTTCGGGTTCGAGGTGGGCCGTGAGTTCGAGGCCGCCGGGGTGGGCGTAGCCGCGGATGTGGGTCTGCCACCACTGGAGACCGGAGGGGTGTTCGTCGAGATGGCGCACCCGCCGCATGTTCACGATCTCGTTGTGGTAGTGGTACGACATCTCCCACCCCGGTTCGAAGAAGTGCCCGCCGAGAAACGCCTCTGCCTCCGACTCGGTCATGTCGACGACGACGGCTGGATTCTCCGGTTTCGGCTTCGAGAAGAACGTCTTGCGGAGCCACCAGAACGACCACTTGAGCGCCCGGAGCGGTGCCTCGGGCAGGTGGCGTAGGCGGCCGAGGTCAGTGTCGAACGTCACACGCCCGATACGTCATCGGACGAAATAAATGTGACTGAGGCTACAATACGCCCATCTCCTCTAGCCGGGTGGGCAGGTAGTCGTCAGTGACGAAATCCAGGCCTCTCGACGCGAGCGCCTGCTGTTCGGCTTTCTTCCCGATGTCGAGCTGGAGTTCGATCTGTTCGTTCCAGTAGTCGGTGGTGAAGCGGGGATCGTCGAGTTCCGATTCCAGGGCGTTCACGTCCGCGTCCGAGAGCGGGTCGGTCGGGAGGTCGTACTCGACGATGTCCTCGGGCTGGATGCCGACGAACTGCGCCTCGGGCGTGGCGAGATACTCCGAGAGGTGGGCGCTCTTGATCGAGCCGTAAGCGACGGAGCCGTAGATGCGGTACGACCACGGATCGCCGTCAGTGAACACCACCACGGGCAGGTCGAGTTCGTCGTGGAGGCGCTTGGTGATTCGGCGGGTCGCCCGTGCCGGCTGTCCCTTGAGGTGGACGACCAGGGCGTCGTGCTCCGTATCGAAGCCGTTCTCGACGAGGCGATCCCGCATCCCACCGGTCTCGACACAGAGGATGAACTCGATGTCGTGATCCAGGAACTCGATGGTATCGGGGTTGTTCGGGATCTGGTAGCCGCCTTCTCCCACGTCCTTCTGGCAGTGGATCTCGCGTTCGCCCCGGCGGGTCTGTTCGCGTAACTCCAGGGGTCCCATCAGCGTCGCGCCCGACTCCTCGGGGCGCATGTGGAAGTCCTCGCGGGTCACCTCCGAGACGATTTCCAGATCCTCGATCAACTGATTGGATTCGTCCTGATCGGAGAAGGCGGCCTCGTCGGCGTCCCACGACTCCGAGAGATAGTAGAGTTCACGGAGCGTGGAGGAACGGCCCTCCTCCAGTTGCCGGACGAGGAAGTCGATGGTGTAGGTAGCCTTCAGGAGCTTTCGCGCCCCGCGCACCGAGTTGGCCGACCGCGTCGACGTGCGGTCGCCGTACACCCACACGCCGCTGTCCTCGTCGTACTCGATGTTGCTTTTGGTTCGCGTGGGGAGAGTCATCTGCGGGACTTCTCCCTGGGCGAACTGGTCGTAGAACTCCGCCGCGAGGTCGATCAACTGCTCTCTGGCGCGTTCGTCTTGCGTGCTCATGCGTTCACCGTGAGTTTCTCGTTCTCGATGCCCTCGACGTCGACGTCGAAGGTCGCCTCGTCACCCACCTCGTAGGTGAGCGTCGCCGTCTCGCCCGCCGACACCGACGGGGTCCACTGTACGAACCACTCGTCGTCGAGGTCGACGACCGACGCACCGTCGCTTACGTTCGTCGGTTCGACGGAGACGATGTCGGTCACGTCGGGCGACTCCGACCGGTCGGAGTGGTTCTGCACCGCGAGCGTAACCGTTCCGTCGTCGACCGACCGTTCGACGATCACGTTGTTCATGATACGGCCGAGCGCACCGTCGATATTCGGCCGCTCCCGCCCCGTCACGTCGGCGAGTTTGTCCGCCATCTCGGGCAGGATGCGTCCGAGGACGTCCTGCTTCTTGCGGCGTTTCTCCAGCGACCGCCGCCGGTTGAGGTAGGATTTCAGCTCCCGGGCAGCCTCGCGGATGGCGAGTTCGATTTCGTCTTCGATTTCGGGGACGTTCGCCACCGCGTCCTTCGACTCGCTGGTGAAGGGGACGTTCGTCGACGCGACGTGTACCATCACCACGGCGGGGCCGGAGGGGAGGCCGCTCCCGCCCGGTTGGTCGAGGCCGTAGTTGCGCCAGCCGATAGTCTTCACCACGTCGGTGACGGCACACGCGCCCCGCTGGTAGACGAGGGGGACGCGGTTGGCAAAACGCATCACTTGGGCCGACCCGTCGCTCGGCAGGTCGCCGCCGTAGGCGATACCAGCCTCCACGATGAAGGGATCACCGCCGTGTACCTCGGCGTCGCGGGTTGCCGCCGCGTAGAAGTCGGCGTCGAACTCCTTGCGCAGTCCCGCCTCGACCAGGTCGGCGGTGATGGGCGAGAGGCAGTCGGTCGGCGGCGCGAGGATGTCCGTCTCGCGCATCGCCTCCAGCAACTCCGAGGCGGTGTCGCGGTCGCCGGCCACGACCCTCACCTTCGGGAGGTCGTCGGGCACCGTCCGCATGACCGACCAGCAGGCCTCGACGACGTTCTCGCGGGCAGTGTCGCCGACGGTGGCGCCGACTGCCTCCTCGACCCGGTCGGCCGACCGGTCGACGTACGTCGCGAGGGTGTCACGGGTCACTCGGTGGTGCGGGTCGTCGCTCTCGGCGAACTTGTCGGCGAGTCGTTCGGCGAGCCCCTGAATCGTCGCGTCGTCCTTCCGAGTGCTGGTCGCCGTATCGATGCGCTCGTACAGCGACGCCGTCAGCAGGTCGGGGTGGGTACATTCCGCCCACGCCGCGTCGACGGCGTTCTCGCGGACGGTGTCGCCGAACGTCTCGTCGAACTCGTCTTCGACCGCGTCCGCGCGGTTGTCGACGAGGTCGACGAGGTCGTGGTGGGCAACCCGTTCGCGGTCGCCGACCGCCTCGGCCACGCGCTCGGCGAACCAGTCGGTCGCCGCCGCGCTCTTGTTGGCGACGGCGTCGACGACGGCGTCTTCGACATCCACGTCGTCGTGTGGGTTCGGCGTCGCCCACGCCATTTCGCGGCCGAAGTGGCGGTCGCGGAACCGGTCACAGACCTTGGTCGCCGTCTTGCCACCGACGCGCGTGAACTCGCCCTGGAGGAAGCCCGAGATAGAGTACGACTCCGTGGCGTCGAGCATCTTCAGGAGCGTCCCGAGTTCGACGCCGTGGGGGTGAGGGCGAATCTCCTCGGTTTCGGCGGGCAACTGATCCGTTCCCCGCTCGAACTTCAGCGGTTCGTCGAGACCGGGTTCCCGGAGTTCCACCCGCGCGTGGGGGTTGACGACTGCGGTGTGTTTGATGTAGTCGTGAAGCTGGTTGCGCGCCCGCATGTTCGCCTCCATCTCCAGTTCGATCCGCGTCCCGTGGGGGCGATCCCACGAGGTGGTTTCTTCACTCCTGATCTCGGGCTCGTTGTCGTCGGTGTCGACGACGAGTTCGAAATACTGGGCGTCGGCACTGCCTTTGGTGCGGCTCGTGATCTTCGCCGGCTTGCCCGAGGTAAGTTGCGCGTAGAGGACGGCCGCGGAGATACCGATCCCCTGCTGACCCCGGTTCTGCTCCCGTGCGTGAAACCGGGAGCCGTACAGCAGTTTCCCGAACACGCGAGGGATCTGTTCCCGCGTGATGCCCGGGCCGTTGTCCTCGACGACGAGCCGGTAGTAGTCGCCCGCCTCCGTGATTTCGACATAGATATCGGGCGCGATACCGGCCTCCTCCGTGGCGTCGAGAGCGTTGTCCACCGCCTCCTTGACGGCGGTCACCAGCCCTCGGGCCCCGGAGTCGAACCCGAGCATGTGTTTGTTCTTCTCGAAGAACTCGGCGATGGAGATGGCCCGCTGGTTCTCGGCCAGCTCCTCGGCGATCCCCCCTTCCTCGCCGAGCGTCGACTGGAACGATGTCATCCGTGGGTGGTGTACCGTCACGACGTTTAAAAGGCCACCGCCAGCGAGGTGAAAGTGAAACGGCGAGGGTGCGCGCGCGAGCGGCCGCGGACGCGCTCGAATACCCGAACGACGCCCGAACCGCCCCGTACCGGTGATGAATTCCAAATTCCGGTTGTCGAATACACAGTGGAACTTCCGGTAGGGAAAAGGCATTTTTTGTCGCGCGCACGCGTGCGAGAGTTTAAGAGGCGGGGCCATCTACTCCGTGTAGGTTCTATGGCTGACGAACAAGAGTACGGAGCCGGGCAGATACAGGTACTGGAAGGTCTCCAGGCGGTCCAGAAGCGCCCGGCGATGTACATCGGGTCGACGGACACTCGCGGGCTTCACCATCTCGTCTACGAGGTCGTCGACAACGCTATCGACGAGGCGCTGGCGGGCTACTGTGACTCCATCGGCGTGACCGTCCACGACGACGGGTCGGTGAGTGTCACGGACAACGGCCGCGGCATCCCCGTCGATACGCACGAGCAGTACGACCGACCGGCAGTGGAGGTCATCATGACCGTTCTCCACGCGGGGGGGAAGTTCGATAGCAAGTCCTACCAGGTGTCCGGTGGGCTTCACGGCGTCGGCGTCAGCGTCGTCAACGCCCTCTCCTCGACGCTCGAGGTGCGGGTCAAACGCGACGGCGCAGTCTGGAAACACCGCTTCGACCACGGCGAACCCGTCCCCGGCGCGTTCGAACGCGTGCGGGAGATGACCCCCGACGAGGAGACGGGGACGGCTATCCGGTTTTGGCCCGACGAGGAGATCTTCGAACACACCGACTTCTCTTTCGAGACGCTGTCGACGCGTCTGCGCGAACTCGCCTTCCTCAACTCCGGCGTCGAGATATCCCTCAGCGACGAACGCGACGGCGAGTCCGTCGAGTTCCGCTACGAGGGGGGCATTCGGGAGTTCGTGACGTATCTCAACGAGACCAAGACCGCCCTCCACGACGACGTGGTCTACTTCTCCGACGCCGAGGACGACATCACCGTCGAGGTGGCGATGCAGGCGACAGACGAACTTCAGGGGTCGATCCACGCCTTCGCCAACAACATCAACACCCGTGAGGGTGGCACCCACCTCACGGGCTTCAAGACGGCGCTCACCCGCGTCGTCAACGACTACGCCACCGACAACGGCCTCCTGAATGATCTCGACGGCACCCTCAAAGGCGAGGACGTACGCGAGGGGCTGACGGCCGTCATCTCGGTGAAACATCCCGACCCGCAGTTCGAGGGACAGACCAAGACCAAACTCGGCAACAGCGAGGTACGGGGCATCGTCGAGAGCGCCGTCCACCAGCATCTCGCTACCTACTTCGAGGAGAACCCGAACACGGCCCAGGCCATCGTCGGCAAGGCCGTCGAGGCGGCGAAGGCCCGCCAGGCGGCGAAGAAGGCGGAGGAACTCACCCGCCGCAAGAGCGCCCTGGAGTCGACGGCGCTCCCGGGCAAACTCGCCGACTGCCAGTCGAAAGACCCCAGCGAGTCCGAACTGTTCGTCGTCGAGGGCGACAGCGCGGGCGGAAGCGCCAAACAGGGGCGTGACCGGCGTTTCCAGGCGATCCTCCCGCTCAAAGGGAAGATCCTGAACGTCGAGAAACACCGCCTCGACCGCATTCTGGAGAACGACGAGATCCGCGCGCTCATCACCGCCATCGGGACGGGCATCGGCGAGGAGTTCGCCATCGAGGATGCTCGATACGAGCGCATCATCCTGATGACCGACGCCGACGTCGACGGCGCCCACATCCGCACGCTCCTGCTCACGCTCCTCTACCGACACATGAAACCGCTACTGGAACGCGGATACGTCTACGCCGCACAACCGCCGCTCTACCGCGTCAGATACCGCGGCGAGACCTACGACGCGATGAGCGAGGAGGAACGCGACCGGATCGTCGAGGAGAAATGTAACGGGAATCCCGACCAGGTGCAGCGGTTCAAGGGTCTCGGAGAGATGAACCCGGATCAGCTTTGGGAGACGACGATGAACCCCGAAAACCGGATTCTGAAGCGGATGACGATCGAGGACGCCGCGGCCGCCGACCGGATGTTCTCCGTGTTGATGGGCGACGCAGTCGAACCGCGCAAGCAGTTCATCAAAGAGCACGCCGGTGACGCGGAGTGGGTGGACATATGAGTTCGGACGCCACGGACGACGCGCCCGCCCGCCGGGTCGAGACGGCCCGCATCGAACAGGAGATGGAGCAGTCGTACATCGACTACGCGATGTCGGTCATCGCGGGTCGGGCGCTCCCCGACGCCCGCGACGGTCTCAAGCCCGTCCACCGGCGTATCCTCTATGCCATGCACGAGGCGGGCGTCACTGCCCGCGCCTCCCACCGGAAGTCCTCCTCGGTCGTCGGCGAGACGATGGGTGACTTCCACCCACACGGCGACTCCGCCATCTACGACGCTCTCGCCCGGATGGCCCAGGACTTCTCGATGCGCGCCCCCCTGATCGACGGCCAGGGGAACTTCGGCTCCGTCGACGGCGACCCGCCCGCGGCCATGCGGTACACCGAGGCGCGAATGTCGCCCATCGCCGAGGAACTCCTCGCCGACATCGAGAAAGACACTGTCGACTTCTCGGCGAACTACGACGGTCGCAAGCGGGAACCCGACGTGTTGCCCGCGGCGTTCCCCAACCTCCTCGTCAACGGGTCGTCGGGTATCGCGGTCGGGATGTCGACGAACGTCCCGCCGCACAACCTGGGGGAGGTCATCGACGCGACGATCCACCTCATCGACAACCCCGACTGCACCGTCGAGGATCTGATGGAACACGTCGTCGCGCCCGACTTCCCGACCGGCGCGAACATCGTCGGCCGCAACGCCATCTACAAGGCGTACAAGACGGGACGCGGTCGGCTCCGGGTGCGCGCCGAACTGGAGACGAGCGAGGATCGCATCGTCGTCACGGAACTCCCCTACCAGGCGAACAAGGCACGGCTGATCGAGCGCATCGCCGACGACGTGAACGAGGGGAAACTCGACGGCGTGCGCGACCTGCGCGACGAGTCCGACCGCGACGGCATCCGCATCGTGATCGAACTCAAGCGGGGCGCGAACCCCGACGTGGTCGAGAACCAGTTGCTCGAATCGCACCTGGAGACCACGTTCGGCGTCATCAACCTCGCGCTCGTCGACGGCCAGCCGAAGGTGCTCGACCTCAAGGAGACTCTGGAGGTCTATCTCGATCACCGTCGCGAGGTCGTGCGCCGCCGGAGCGAGTACGACCTCGAGGAGGCCAGGGATCGCGCACACATCCTCGAAGGCCGCCTCACCGCGCTCGAAAACGCCGACGAGGTGGTCGAACTCATCCAGGACGCCGCGGATCGTGACGCCGCGAAAGCGGCGCTCAAAGCCGCCTTCGACTTCTCCGACGATCAGGTCGACCACATCGTTGCGATGCAGCTCGGCAGTCTTACCTCGATGGAGACGGCGGCCATCGAAGAGGAGTACGAGGACGTCCAGGCACGGATTCAGCGCCTCGAAGAGATCCTGGAGAACGAGTCGGAGCTCCTGGGTGTCATCAAAGACGAACTCCGCGACATCAAGGCGGAGTACGCCGACGAACGCCGCACCCGGATCATCGAGGACACGGGCGAAGTGACCGACGAGGATCTGATCCCGCAGGAGGACACCCTCGTCGTCGTCAGCGAGGACGACTACATCAAGCGGATGTCGCTGTCGACGTTCCGCGCTCAGAACCGGGGCGGGAAGGGGATCATCGGCGCCGACCTCAAGGAGGGCGACCGCGTCTCCTCCGTCTTCCTCGCCAACACCCACGACTACCTGCTCTGTTTCACCAATCACGGGCAGGTGTACAAGCTCAAGACCTACCAGGTGCCGGAGATGAGCCGCACCGCACGCGGCAAGTCGGCGGTCAATCTCCTCGACCTGGACGACGGCGAGGAGATCGAGGCCGTCGTCGACTGCGAGAACCTGGAGGACGGCGAGGGACGCTACCTCACGATGGCGACTCACGACGGCCGCGTGAAACGCACCGCAGTCGAGGAGTTCGGCAACATCCTCTCGACGGGTATTCGGGCCATCCGCCTCGCCGAGGGCGACGAACTCGTCGACGTGGAGTTGACCGACGGTGACTCCGACCTGATCGTCGCCACCGCCGACGGTATGAGCATCCGCTTCGACGAGTCCGAGGTTCGGCCGATGGGGCGCGACGCCCGCGGCGTCGGCGGCATCAAGCTGGAGGGCGAGGATCACGTCGTCGGCCTCGCGGCGGTCGACCCCGACGACCACGACTGGCTGCTCTCGGTGACCGACAACGGCTACGGCAAGCGGACGTCGGTCGGTGCCTACCGCCAGCAGTCCCGGTACGGCAAGGGGCTGATCGACATCAAGACGAACGACCGCAATGGGTCGGCGTGTGCCATCGACGCCGTCGGCGCCGGCGACCACCTCGTCGTGATGAGCGAACACGGGCAGATCATCCGCACACCGGTCGAGGACGTTTCGACCGTCGGACGCAACACGATGGGCGTCATCGTGATGAAACTCGACGCCGACGACGCCGTCGCGTCGGTGGCCGTGATTCCGGCCGACCGGGCCGATCAGGACGACGGGGAGTAGTTCCCTCCTCGCGGCGGTGTCAGGGCGAACTGCTCGAGGTCGAGGTGGTTCGGACGAGCCCCAGTTGCCAGCAGATGACCAGCAACCAGAAGCCGGCGCTGTAGGCGGCGCCGCCGACGAAACTCAGCGCAACCTCGGTTCCGAGCGCGGCGTAGTTGAACAGTTCCGCCCCTGCGACGCTGAGGCTGAATCCGGTCAAGATGAGCCAGTTGTAGTCGTCTTTCACCGGTGCGAGCCGCCAGTAGACGCCCAGCACCGCCAGCGCGAACGTCGACGCCGTGTACACGCCCCGTGGGTTGGCGATGCTGAAGCCCGCCCGTTCGACCGTCGTGGGCGTGAGAGCTGACACCAGAAGGCCGAGGCCGACGACGGTGAAGAAAAAGACGAGCAGACGGTGGGTGACGAAACTCCCGGCGCTCGCGCCCCCGGGTGCCTGACGGTTGCGAACGACGAACACCACCTTGCGGTAGAACCGGACGGCGGCCGCTCCCTCCAGCCCGCGAACCAGCACGAACAGGAACGCGGCGTAGGCGCTGTAGTTCGCCTGGATAACCGACAGGGCCGCGAACAGATACCCCGTTCCCAACACGGCCATGCCGACCCGTCCGGTCTTCGGGAGACGGGCGAACCCCGGGTTGCTCCGGTACACTTTCCGGAGCCCGCCGAAGATGAGCAGTTGCAAGCCGACGACGAACAGCAAGATCGGTAGTCTGCGTGGCTGTGGCGCGTACAGCCAGCCGGTCTGAAGCACCATCCCCGTCATCTCACTGGATGACGAGGAGTTCCGAGAAGACGTGCAGGCACGTCGCGACCGGTAACAGGACGGCGACGGCGGTGCTGAGCAGGACGATGATCCCGGCGTACTGGGGCGACGTGCTCCACGTGTAGAGGGAGCCGATCCCGACGAGGGCGGCGAAGGCGACGCTCGCTCGCGGCGAGACGTTGAGATTTCGTTCCAACGTCCCCGCCATGAGAAGCGTCACACCGACGATGAGAAGCGTCACTCCGAGCCGGCGGAGCATGGGCGATCCCAGCCCGACGAGTGGTTCGACCATGCGCCCCCTCTCTCGTCGGCTCCCGTAATAGTTCGGATACACAATAGGAACACGGGTGTCCCCGCGAGAGCGCCCGAATCTATAAACGACATCAAGTCGAACGGTCACTCGATGAACTCGACGGCGATTCGTAACATCCTCGTCGTCATCCTGCTCGGTATCGTCGCCACGGGTATCACCTACTTCCTGTTCGGTCAACTCCCGAAGCAACTCCTCGCCGGGGTGTATCTCCGGATGAACTTCGCCGTCCTCGGACTGCTGTTGGGCGGTGTGGCAACCGGCGTGGTGGCCTCACGGGAGTACTGGTTCGAACTGACGGGCGTTTTCCTGTTGGCGTTCGCCGGGGCCGGTCTGCTCCTGTTTGCCAGCACCGGGGTCGATGGTCCGATCCTCGGACTGTTCGTCGGCCTCGCCGTCGTCGGGGCAGCCATCACCTGGGCGCTCGTCCAGTACGTCTCTCGGACGGTCGGCTATCGGTTCGTCGCCCTCCTCCTGACGCTCGCGTTCACGTTCGTCCTCGTCTACGTCGGGGCGTCGATAGCGGAACTCGGCGATCCAAGCCTGCTCCCGCCAGTGCTCATCTACCTCGCCATCTTCCTCGTAACTGCGAACAGTCTCAAGAAGGAACTCGCGGCTGGGCCCTGAGCCCCCGACTGTCCGATCCCGTGGGTTGCTGTTCCTCAGGCGGTGCGGAGGTCGGCGGAGAGGGCCCTCCCCAACCACGTCGCCATCACGGAGGTGTCGTGGGTCTTTTCGAGTTCGGACGCGAGGATGTTCCGAAAGCCGAACAGGATAGCCGTGAGCAACACGATGGCCACGATGAAAAACGAGCGGCCGAGTTGGGCAAAGCCCAGGAGACAGAACCCCACGCCGTAGAGGTAAAACTCCGTGCCGATGGCGGCCACGAGCCCGATGACCAGCGTGTTCGACGGGCTGTTGAACTGGTAGTGGAGGAACCCGCCGCCGACGATGAACGCCGTATAGAGGACGTTCGTCGCGGCCTCGATCAGGCTCATGAATGGCGGTGGCGACGCCAGGCCGATAGCCACCGCGAGCGTGATGACCGTGAGACCGATCTTTCCGGAGCGAGTGTTCGCCTGCCAGAGCAACAGCACCAACACCCCGAGGAACATGAATCCGAGGCTGTACTGGAGGCGATAGAGGTTGAGGTCGACTCCGAGCGGCGTCGAGACGACGGTGCGAAACGTCACCGACGCCACCGCGAGCACGACGCCCCCGACAACGAGCAGTCCGAGATCCACGAGTTCGCTTCGCGAGAGCCCCATCACACCATGAACGAATATCCGAAAACTAATTCTTTTGCATGGTCATCTCGGTGGTGGCACGTCGACTCCGTCACGGGATCACGGCGCGTCGGTGACGGCTCAAGATTTAACAGCGCATCGAACACATATTCGAGGACGACATTCAGATGAGGCGTCTCGGACTGCTGGTGGTCGTCGGATTGCTCCTCTCTGGTGGCTACGCGACCGCCCAAACGTCGCCGGACTCGGTCACGATCACCAACACCGAGGACGCGGACTGTGACGACAAGTACGCCGCGTTCGACCTCACATTTTCGTTCGCCTACGACCGGTCGGCCGACGTGTTCTCACAGTCCGATCCGTACGTCGTCGTGGAGTACGCGACGGCCGACGGGTTCACCGAACTGACCCGGTTCGACGAGGTTCCGCTCGGGAGCGTCGACCGGACGCTATCACTGACTGCGGCCGACCTCGGGGGATTGACCGGCGAGACGCGCTTCCGGATCACCGCGTACGACGCCGACCTGCTCACTACCCAGCGACTTCGGGCCGTCGAGAGCCGCACGGTCGGCGTCGAGCCACCGTCCGAGGAGGTAGCGACGCTCGAACCCACGTTCGGTTGGTCGCCGTCGTCGCCGCGGCGCGGCGAACCCGTCTCCTTCGTCGCACAGCGGAAGTCGGAGAGCGGGTGTCCCATCGAAACCTGGCACTGGGATTTCGACGGCGACGGCACTACCGAAGCCACCGGGCGGACCGTCTCGCATACGTTCGAACGGGACGGCTATCACACGGTCGAACTCGAAGTCGTCGACTCCCAGGGGCGAGCCGCGAGCGTCACCCACGAACTTCTCGTCGTGTTCGACCCCGACGGTGACGGCGTGACGAACGCCATCGAACGCGACCGGGGGACGAACCCCAACGATATCGACACCGACGGCGACCTGTTCTCGGACGGAACCGATCCCTTCCCGGCGTCGTTTCTCGTCCCCACCGGCGTCGCCCACGCCGTCCTCGCAGTCATCGTCTACGTCGGCGCGTTCCGCACACGCTGGGGTTAGAACCCGATCCGGTAGATGAGCAGCCCCGAGACGACGTGAGCGAGGCCCGTCGGCATCCAGAAGGTGTTCCCCATCGGATCGCTCCGGTCGTCGAACGTGTCCTCGTCCGTGTCCGGTTCCCGCGGATCGGTGCCCTGGTCGATTTCGGTACCGTCCTCGACACCGTCCTCATCAACGTCGGCCACCGTCGGGTCGAGTCCGCGGTCGATCTCCTGGCCGTCGTCGAGGCCGTCGCCGTCGGTATCGGCCGCGGTGGGGTCGGTGTTTCGCTCCGTCGTTTCCAGTGGATCGTCGAGGCCGTCGCCGTCGGTGTCGGCCGCGGTGGGGTCGGTGCCGAGCGACACCTCGCGCGTGTCCCCGAGGCCGTCACTGTCGGTGTCGCGGTCGGTCGGGTCGGTGTCGTGGGTTCGCTCCGCGCCATCGTCGAGGCCGTCGCCGTCCGTGTCGGGTTTCGAGGGATCGGAGCCGAGTTCCAGCACCTCGATGTCGCCGGGCACACCGTCGTCGTCGGTCTCCGGAACCGTCGGGTCGAACCGAGCGCGGCGTACCTCCAGTTCGTCGGGTAGCGCGTCGCCGTCGGTGTCGGACACCCGTGGATCGGTCTGATATTCGGAGCGTTCTGCCGCGTCGGAGAGGCCGTCGCCGTCCGTGTCTGGCGACGTTGGGTCGAGATCGGCGTCGACTTCCGTGCCGTCGTCGAGGCCGTCGCCGTCCGTATCCGCGGCGGTCGGATCGGTGTCCCCCGAGACTTCGGCGTTATCGTCGAGGCCGTCACCGTCCGTGTCGACCGCCGTCGGGGTCGATCCGATCCGCATCACCTCCCGACCGTCGTCGAGACGGTCGCCGTCGGTGTCCGGGTTCGTGGGGTCGGTATCGAGGTCGGTCACTTCCTGGCCGTCGGCCAGACCGTCACCGTCGGTGTCCGAAGTCGTGGGATCGGTGTCGAGCGTGTTCACCTCCTGGCCGTCGTCGAGGCCGTCACCGTCGGTGTCCGGGGTCGTGGGGTCGGTCGCCAACTCCTCGTGTTCGACCCGGTCTCCCAGGCTGTCCCCGTCGGTGTCGGTGGCGGTCGGATCGGTGCCGAGTTCGGCCTCCGTGGCGTCGAGTAACCCGTCGTCGTCCCGATCCGTGGAGATAGTGATCGTCCGGGACACCTCCGCCGTGGCCCCGTTGTCGTCGGTCACGCGGAGCGAGATGCTCCGCTCGCCGCCCTCGGAGAAGGTTCGAACCACGGTTTGTCCCGCGGCGTTCACGTCCCTGACGCCCTCCTGGCTCCCGTAGTCCCACTCGTAGGCCGTGATCTGTCCGTCGGGGTCGACCGAGTCCGAGGCGTCGAACTCGACTGCCTCACCCACCGTCGCGCTCCGCGGCCGGACGACGAGCGTCGCTTTCGGTCGCCGGTTCACGTACACGTTGGCGAGGGTTTCGGTGGCGCTCCCGTCGGCGAAGACGACCGTGACGTGAACCCCGTAGCTCCCCCCGTGCTGAAAGACGTATTCGGTCGAGTCACCGGTCGCATCGGTGCTGCCGTCGTTTCCGAAGTCCCAGCGCACTTCCTTGACCAGTCCGGCGTCCGACCCGAGTTTGGTGTAGAACTGAACCGGTTCTCCCGGGTTCGGTAGCTCCGGCGTGTAGGCAATCGACACACCGGAGAGCGCCGCCACGGGCGCGCCGCCCGGCCCCGTCGCTCGCGGTGTATGGTCACACGCGCCGTCGAGCCCCGTCGCTGCACATCCGTCGCTCGCTTCGAGTTGTGCCGTCCCGAGACCTGCACCAACCGAGACGAGTAGCACGACGACCAGGACGAGGCGTGAACGTGAGGCGGGCATATGGCTATCCGAGATATGTGCTTGATTACCGACGGTTCACTTATGCTTTCGCTCCGGTTACGGATGGCGATTACGCTTACAAAATCCGCGTTCAGAGCGCGCTCACGGTGCGGTCGACCGCGAGTTCCGCCGTGGAGC